>JBDTMS010000357.1:0-4984 GCA_039934195.1 Betaproteobacteria bacterium | reverse complement strand
GCTTCGGCTCCTCTGCAGGGCGGCTGCAGTAGATCGAAGTCTCTCATTTTCGCGCAGCCTTTTGTCCCGATGTCGATGAAGCTACACAGAGTACCTTATCCAGAACGATAGTCGATTCTGTAAACATGAAGAGGATCGCTATAAGGTCTGGCCAACCAATCGGGATCGCCCGGCGTTTAATGAAGTGATGGGTGCCTCGTATCCGGTGGATTACACCGCTCTAAAGCATGAGAAGGCGCGACTCGTTCAAGCGCATCGATTTTTTGCACAGCAGGCTAGAGAGTGGCTCAGCTCCGCGGGTACGGACCAACATCAGCGTCGAGCGGAAGCTATCGAGCGAAGCGTGCGAGAGCTGTTGCAGCTGGTTGTCATTGACCTTTCGGTCGACGAGAACGCCCAAGAGATTTGCGAGACTCTAAATGCGAGAGGAGCGCAGCTCACCGCAGCGGACCTAATAAAAAACTTCGTATTCCAGAGGCTGCTGGAAGCGGACGCAGACGTCGAGAAAGCATACGAAGCACACTGGAAGGAATTCGAAACAGCCTTTTGGGAAACCGAAGTAAGTGCTGGGCGGCTTGTCTATCAACGATCCTCACTCTTTATTAACCACTGGCTGATTTCTCGTACCGGCGAAGAGATCGTAGCGCGCGAGGTATTCTCTCGATTTAAGACATTCGCCGATCACAACGCCAACGTGCCAATGGATCTCCTACTGCAGCAGATGGCCCGCGCGGCCGGGGTTTATCGCCGGATCACCGAGGCGGCGGACAATGTGTCGGGGGAGATCAATCGCGTCGGTCTCTTCGCCTATCGCATCAAATCGATGGAAAGCGACGTAATGAAATCCGTTCTGCTCGCGCTACTCGATAGTGAGCGTCCCCCGCTTCCAGACGCGGTTGTTACGTCCGTGCTGGAACTTATCGAAAGTTGGCTGACACGAAGAATGCTCGTTCGCGCATCGACGAAAAACTATAGTCCGGTGGCAGCAGAAATAGTGGGCATCATCAGACAGACGCCGGCGTCCAACCTAGATAGCTTATTGCGATCGTACTTGACCTCCCAGAAGGCCGAGAGCAGCTATTGGCCTGACGATGACGAGGTTCGCGCCGAGTTGACCAAAATGCCTATCTATCGCCGCCTTAGGCGTACGCGGCTTCGAATGATTTTCGAAGCCATTGAAGACTATGGCCGCGGTTACCGAATAGGGGGTAATCAATATGCAGGAATGCGCGTTCCACGAACTGGCTTCTGGATCGAGCACATCATGCCGCAGAGTTGGGAGCAGTCATGGACTTCGCCGGCCGCGGGAACCGCTCACGAACGGGCTCAGCGTATACACACGTTAGGCAACTTGACGCTGCTGACCGCAAAACTCAACGTGTCCGTATCGAACGGCAAGTGGACAGGAGATTTAGGAAAGAGGGCAGCGCTAAGAAAGCACGACCTCTTGTTGCTCAATCGGGATTTGGATTCCTTCTCTGATGATGAATGGACAGACGACGCGATCATCAAACGCACTCAGGCCCTTATCGACTCCATCATCAATATCTGGCAAGTCCCTCCTGGGTACAAATCATCTACTGTGCGAGAAGCCGCGCCCATGTTCCATTCTGTCGACCTGTCCGATCTTTTGTCGGCGGGGTTGTTGATTCCGGGCCAGACTATTTTTCCCAGCCCGCCACATCTGCGTACCCGTACCGGCCAAATTTTGCCAGATGGACGGATCGATGTTGAAGGGCAGATATTCGATGCCCCGTCCGGAGCTGGAGCGTTTTTGCTTAAGCGGAACACGAATGGTTGGACGTTCTGGTTGTTAGATCCAAACACCAAGAAGTCGCTAGCGTCGGTCCGGAGGGAATACTTGGAAAGTTCATCATCTGAATCGCGCAGTGTGGATGAGGATGACGACCCCGCCGATGAGCCCCAAGATTCTCTTAGTCATGCCACTCTATGAATGACGTTCGATTCGCGAGCTTCGAGGATCGACGCTGGTAGATACAGGCAGGGCGACATACAGAAATGATGTCCCACGGCCACGATAGGCAGCGAGAAACTCACTGCGTTGATAGAAGATGATAGCTCCGAAAGCTAGACCGTCGCAGCGGCGCCCTCGTCTACGTCCGCATCGTTGACCGGATCGTGCGATGTCTCCAATGCTGCTTCTTCGGCTTCAAGCTCGGACAGTGCGGCTGGATACAAGCCAAAGCGAGACGCAACGTCCGGTGCATAGCGCAGCAAGTCAGGCCGCAATTTCAGGAGACTGAGGTCCTTCGCCTTCGCTTCGAGCATCACGTCGAACGTCAAGCCGTCGGCGTCGCGCATGAAGCGCGCGAACTCAAATGGATTCGTGAAGTCCGCATGGCCGGTCCAGATGGGCGGCAGCTTTACGATCTTACTGCGCTTGGTTTTCTTGTCGACGCGCTTGACGTCGCGCAGTTCGGTCCGCGGCGAGGAAAAATGGATCTTCGGCCGGACATCCCGTGGCCACGTGTTCAGAATTCTGCGCAAGGTTTCCACCATGTCGAGCCGCTCTGGATTTAAACACCAGAAGTGTTGATAGTCGAACACCAGACGTACGCCCGTTTGTTCGTGAATCCAAAGTACATCCGCCGCGCTAAAGCGCAGGTCATCATGCTCGAGCACCAAACGGCGCTGCACATGCTCGGGCAGCGTTTGCCATGTCTTCGCCCAGCGCGCGCGGCCAGTCTCGATATCGCCGTACACGCCGCCGACATGGATCACCATGACGGCCTCTGGCCCTAGTTCCATGCGGTCGAGCATCTCCGCTTGCGAGCATAAATCCCAGACGCTCTTGCGCGTCAGTCCCGGGTTGGACTGTTGAGAACGATGTACTGCGATGGATGAAAAGAAAGGCGCACGTCGAGCCGCTTCGCCTTTGCACCGATCGCGCGTAACTCCGCGTCGCTCTCTCGGACCATGCCATGAAACTGCGGCATGTCCGGATGTGTGGCATACGGCGCGAGATCCGAAGTCAAACGATACATATCGATCTTGTGCTCGCCGAGATAATCCAGAATGCGGTCGACGTACTCGAGCGATACTTTTAAGTGCGGATTGTTCTGCCAGCGCCGGCTGTCGTTGCTCTTCATGCCGGCCTGACCCATCACCTTCACGACAAAGCCGGGCCTCAATGGTCGCGTGCTCATACTTGCACCTGTTTCTGTGAACCGAACCCTAAGTCAGTGATGAGTGCATTCCAGTCCGCCGGACTGAGCGCGCCGCCGGTAGCTTGGGGATGTCCGCTGCCGTAATTTTCATCGGCGCCAGCGGGTGCATGCTTTGCAAGGAATTCCACCAGGTCGATGTCCAGCGCGCTACGCACAGAGAAGTGAATCCAGCCCGGCCGGTATCCCGTGTTCGCGGCAAGCACAATGGTTTTCCGGAGTCTGCCGCGCCAGCTCTGGGCGATGAGCGGATGGATCTGGCAGGGTGAATCGAGAAGAATCAAATCCACGCTGTTTCGAATGCGCGGCGGTAACCGCTTCGCTGCATCGAGCGCACGCTTCACCTCCTCCCGCGCGGCAAGAAGCGTTTCCGTTTCAGCGTGCTGGCCCGATATGATTTCCTTAGGACTCTCTGATTTCAGTAAGAGGGTTAGAGCGGCAGATGCGTTCCCGGACGCGGATCGACGCGGCGCGTTCAGCAGACTGGTTGCTTCGCGTAGCGTCGTGATGCCATAACGCTCACGTGCGACAGCGAGCTCAAGGAAACCGTCACGATCCGCCATGTCACCGATCAGACCGAGGGCCGGTATCCAAACCCAACGTTCCACATCGGCCAGTTCTTGCGAACACCAATAAGCCAGAAGGCTTGACGTGGGCACCGGCTGCAGTCCATAACCCGTGATCACTGTTGCCGCCGTTGGGATGCCGGTGGGCACATGGTGATCAATGACAATGGTCGGTGTGCCGGTTTTGATCGACCCTTGCCGAACGCCGAGGTCGGCGGCAATAACGCCACCCAATTCAATGTCCCGCAGCTCGTCCATCATTGCTTTGGACCAGACGTTTTCGGCTCGACCTACGATACGAGACACAACCGCGCGCCCGGCCGCCTGAAATGCCCGGATCAGTATGGCCATCGCGGCGAGTCCATCCACGTCGTGATGGCCCATGATCAGCGTTGGAAGATTCCGATCGAACTCTTCAAACGCCATCGCAAATCGTTCGCGTATCTCCTGCGCAGTCGATCGGGCATCCAACAGGTGGGTGACGGCACCTTGCATCGGGAGAGTGTCCATAACGTATCAAGACAAGACACCGCAGCCGCGTGTTTGTTACATGCTTTGTGGATGATCGATTTGTCGGCGGATGTCTTACGTATAGCTGATGGCGGGCAGGGCAGCGCCGCTGTCCGGTGGAGATTCGGAAGGGAGAGGCTCGGCGGCGATGGCAGCCGGTTACTCCTCGAGCGAGCGGTTCCAAGAGGCAAACGAAGGCGTTATGGGACATCTGCGTTCACTGAGTTAGGCAGCTTCTTCTGTACATCGCTGCCTCATGCGCCGCTCCGACTTCACAGTGTAGCGCTGGCCGGTTGCGCCTGAGCTCTTGCGACACGCTGCTGTGATCGTGTCCGAGCCGTCGCGCAATCTCTCGGACGGAAACCGGGCCACGTTGAATTGGTAGATCGCTAAGCGTTTGCAAAGAGCAAGGTGCGTATAGAAAACGGTGAGTACTCCTGGCCGTTGAGAACGTCGCGCTCCTCAAACTAAGGACCCTCACCGTCTCCTATTTCGCCTCAGTGGTGCACTTCGAAATTGAATGCACTCCTGCTCATTCGCGTACCTCAATGAGTAACGACACCCCGAAGTATTGGACCAGCAGCTTCGCCAAACTTTCTATCGTTGCGTCCCGTTGCGGGGGTAATTGGTGGATTCAACTCGCAACCGCACCACTTGAGGGAAGAGGTAGGACACGACGGGTGTCTGGTAGTGTGAGAAGTGCGACCAACCCACCTGCCAGGA
>JBDTMS010000356.1:0-4984 GCA_039934195.1 Betaproteobacteria bacterium | reverse complement strand
CGCTCGCAGTGCCATGCGGCTTTGATGGCGATGGGCTGCCGGTCGGCATGCAGATCATCGGCAAGCCGTTCGCCGAAGCGACGTTGTTCAGAGCCGGCGCTGCATTTCAGAAAGGCACGGCGTTTCATCAGCGCGCGCCCGCGCTGTAATCATCGCAACTGACGTTCGCCTTTGTTCGCCTCGCACAGCGCATCGTTCAATGCTCGACAGCGCTCGAATGTGGGCGGCCGACCGTTGCGACCGCTGCGCTGCTGCAAACCTTATGGTCCTACAATGCGCATGGACGCCTGCTTCGATCGCAACTTGGAGGCACCGTGCTGCCGCATCTAGCCTCGTACGAGGCCGTCTACAAACAGTTTCGCTGGAATATCCCTGAGCGCTACAACATCGGCATCGATGTATGCGACAAGTGGGCCGATGACCGCGAGCGGCTCGCGCTGATTCATCAAGCGCGGGACGGCGCGGTGCGGCGCTATAGCTTCGCCGCGATCAAGCGGCTATCCGATCAGACGGCAAATTTGCTGCGGCGGGCGGGCGTCGATGTGGGCGACCGCGTTGCCATCCTGTTGCCGCAATCGCCGGAAACTGCGATTGCTCACGTCGCTGCATACAAAGCGGGCGCGATCGCCGTGCCGCTGTTCACGCTGTTCGGCGTCGAAGCACTGCAGTTCCGGCTGGCGGACTCGGGTGCGAAAGTGCTGATCACCGATACCGCAAGCGCTGCGAAAATCGCGGACGTGCGCGACCAGTTGCCGCAGCTCGCAACGATCTACTGCATCGACGGCGCCGCGGACGGATGCGAAGCGTTTCACGACGTGCTTGTACGCTGTTCGGAGAATTTCACTGCAGTCGATACGCTCTCCGAAGATCCCGCGCTCATCATCTACACGTCCGGGACCACCGGTAAGCCGAAGGGCGCATTGCAGGCGCATCGCTCGCTGCTCGGACATCTGCCCGGCGTCGAGATGTCGCACGATCTATTGCCGCATCCCGGCGATCTGATGTGGACACCGGCAGACTGGGCGTGGATCGGCGGCTTACTGGACGTGCTGATGCCGGCATGGCACCACGGCATCCCCGTGCTCGCTCATCGCTTCGAGAAATTCGATCCCGAAAAAGCATTCGAGCTGATGGCGCGGCATGGCGTACGCAACGCCTTCCTGCCGCCGACTGCACTCAAGATGATGCGCACGGTGGCGCGCCCGAAAGAGCGCTGGAATTACGACTTGCGCTCGGTTGCCAGCGGCGGCGAGACGCTCGGTGCCGAGTTGCTCGACTGGGGCCGCGCGACGTTCGGCCGAGAGATCAACGAATTCTACGGGCAGACGGAATGCAACATGACCGTATCTGCGTGCAGCAGACTATTTTCCGCGCTGCCGGGTGCGATCGGCAAGGCTGTGCCGGGACACGACGTGCAGGTCATCGATGATGCAGGAGGCATCGTCGCGGACGGTGAGATCGGCAACATCGCCGTGCGCAGTCCGGACCCCGTGATGTTCATCAGCTATTGGAACCAGCCGCAGGCGACGCGGGAGAAATATTTAGGCGAATGGCTTGTGACCGGCGATACCGGAATGTCGCATCCGGGTGGCTACATCCAGTTCGTCGGCCGCAACGACGATGTGATCACCAGTGCGGGCTACCGCATCGGGCCCGGCCCGATCGAAGACTGCCTGCTCGGCCATCCGGCAGTAGCACTTGCCGCGGTAATCGGCGTTCCCGATCCGGATCGCACCGAGGTGGTGAAAGCGTTCATCGTCTTGAAACCGGAGTATCGACCGAGCGATGCGTTGAAGCGCGAACTACAGAATCAGGTGAAGACCCGATTGGCGGCGCACGAGTACCCGCGTGAGGTGAGCTTCGTTGAATCGCTGCCGATGACGACGACCGGCAAGATCATCCGCCGAGAGCTGCGCGACTGGAAAGACTAGACTGGATTGATCCGACGTGACCGGCGTGAACATGACGAGTCGAATCGAAACGCGCTTGCGCGAGCTTGCTCTAACTCTGCCAACGCCACCGAATCCAATCGCGAATTTTCTGCCGTTCCGCATTTCGCAAGGGCTCGCGTATCTGGCCGGGCAAGTGTGCCAGCGCGACGATGTCGTACCGTACGTCGGCAAACTGGGCGCCGAGTTCGACTTGGCGACTGGTCAGCAGGCGGCACAGTTGTGCGCGCTCAATCTGCTCGCGTGTCTTAAGCTGGCGTGCGATGGCGATCTCGATCGCGTCCGGCGTTGCGTGCAGGTTCGTGGCTTTGTCAATTGCACGCCGGATTTCGAGCTCGTGCCGATGGTCATCAACGGCGCGTCGGATCTGTTCGTCGCCGTGCTCGGCGACGATGGGCGGCATGCGCGCACCGCAGTCGGCGTCGCTTCGTTACCGCGCCGAGCGGCCGTCGAAGTCGACGCCGTGTTCGAGATTCGCTGAGCCCTGTCTCGCAATCGGGGAACAGCCGGCGCGCTGTTCAGGTACGTGCTCAAAGCGGCAGGCGCTTCGTCGCCGCGTAGCTACAAATACATTCGATCTGACACAGCTCAAACGCAACAGCGTGAAGATTCACGCTCGCCGGTGTGAATCCACACCTGATCCGCGAAGTAGCCATCCGTAATCTTCACACCAGGGCGCGACATCGGTCGCTCCCCCCAAACCTGGTCGAGGACTTACGTATGAACACTCTCAATTGGATCTTGGCGCAGCCGTACGCGAAAGCCGCCGTCTACGTCGGTTTGTTCCTTCTTCCCGGAGGGTTGATCGGTGTCGCGGCGCTGCGCTGGCTCGAGCGCCGCCGGGCTGCGCCGGCCAGTGATAGCCGGTCGATCTGGCGGTGGCGTCCACAGCCCGCGACGCGCGTCTTGAACTGGGAAGACTGCAACTGAAGCTGTCGGTCACCCCTGCCTGGTTTCGCCAGGCAAGGCGAACACCGAACACGCGCGCCTAGCGAAGCGCTACCAGGCCTTCGGCGGCTTCTTCGCGATGACCATGCGATCGCCGTCCATCTTGATGTAGCCGCCGGCACGCAGGTCTTTCAGAATCCGGCTGATCATCTCGCGCGAGCAGCCGACGCGGCTGGCCATGTCTTGCTGGGTCAGCGGCTCTGCAATGATCAGGATGCCGTCGTGCTCGGTCGCGAGCTCGAGCAAGAGGTGAGCGACACGCCCGTACACATCGAGCAGCGCCAGGTTGCCGACGGTTTTGGTGAGCCCGCGAATGCGCTGGATGAGGCTCTTGATCAGCTCCAGTGCAGTGTCAGGGTTTCCCGCAAGAAACGACTGGAACTGCGCTTTCGAGACGACCGAGAATTTGCTCGGCTCGAGCGTCATAACCGAGGCAGATCACGGACCTTCGTCGAGGATGATCTCGCCGAAATACTCGCCGGGGCCCTGAGTGTTGAGCAGCAGCTCTTTGCCTTCCTCGTCGGCGAGGTAAATCTTCACCTTGCCGGAGAGCACGATATAGAGCGAGTCGCTGTGATCGCCTTCGCTGACGATGACGGCGTTTTTCGGATAGCCCCTGACGGTGCCGTGCTCGGCAAGCGCCTTTAGATAGGCCTCGGGCAGCGACCATGCGGGTAACTCAGATGATGTTGCAGTAGTCATTTCGCCTCCCCTCGACTGCGCGGTCGTGCAGTGTGCCCGTGTGAGTGCAACCGTGTGAGCGCCGGGCCAAGCGTTCACGGGCAACGCCGCTTGTGTGCATAAGTCGCACTCTTGCCACCTATTCGTTACGAGATTCCTCGTTCGATGGAGTTCATTCTGGGCGTGCGTTCAGGGTGATTGTGCAGCACGCGCCCCGACCCGAAACCAGAATCGAACGACCACTTAAAAGGACTCTGACATGACTACCAAATTCACGGCGATAGTGTTTGCAGCGCTCTTGGCCCAGTCTGCGATGGCGAGCGCCGCGACTTCCATCGCGATGCCGATCGAGTCGGTCTCGCCCACAGTCATCGTGCAGCCGACTGAGCCCGACGTGCGCGACATCCGTGCCGAAGATCCGCTGCAGCATTCGACTCGCTACGCATACGACGTCAGCGAAGACGAGCTTGCATGTCTCATGAATGGAAATTGCAAGCCGCGCGCAAGTTGAGCAGTCGCCCGCTGCTCACAATAGCGTCACGTGAGTCGGCCGCATTATCTCACGGTGCGGTAAACCCACCTTGCGCTGGCGCTTATGGTTGCGTCGCGAACATAGCCAGCGCCGGATCGATGCGTTGTAATGCCCAGCCGAATCCCGTGGTGAGGGCATCGGCTCGAATGCGTTTGAGCTCCCGCGCATTCGCGTCGTCGGATTGGCCGCTGAGCGTGTTTGCCAGCGCGCGCCCACGCGCCGCGATCAGCTGCGCCCACGGCAGCGGCTCAGCGCTCACGGACTGTTCGAGCGCGTCCGCGTAGCGTATTGCCGCAGCCCAGTCACGCGCGTCGAGCGCGCTCTCGATGGCGTCGCGATAGAACCAGAAACGCGAATGGGCGATGCACGACTCGTGGATCAGCGCTTCGCCTTCATCCAGCGCGCTACGACGTTCTTGTTCACTGTGTGCGACGCGTGACTTGGCTGCGAGGAGCGCTGCGCCGATGAACCCCATGCCGGTTTGCCGCGCGAGCTCCAGGCCCTCGATCTGATACTCGCGCGCTTGCTCCGTCTCTCCCTGGCTTAGCCGGATCACGGCTAGGCAATACAGGTTCGCCGACTGGTAGCGCCGCGAATTGGCAGTGCGGGCGAGCGACAGACTGTGCTGGAGGGCAAGCTCCGCCTCGTCGTACTTGCCGGTGTCGACCAGAATCAGTCCGAGCGATTCGTGCGAAAAGATTTCGAGCTGGACGAATCCGTTGCGACTCGCGTCGTCGCAGGCGCGACGGCATTGCGCCACCGCGCGCTCGAACTGATTGGCGAAGTGCAGACAATGTCCGACCATGCTGCGATTGGGAATTTCGTGGCGCTGCAGACTTGCACCCTCGCACAAATCGACGCAGCGCTGAAAGAA
>JBDTMS010000355.1:0-4988 GCA_039934195.1 Betaproteobacteria bacterium | reverse complement strand
CGTCCCGCCAAAATCATCTGCGGCTGATAGCCGATCATCTCCGCCTTGTGCGTGAGATAGTAAGGGTCGACGCCGATGCAGTGCCCCCCGACCAGCCCCGGCCGAAACGGTAGAAAATTCCATTTGGTGCCGGCCGCTTCGAGCACTTCGAGTGTATCGAGCCCCAGGCGATCGAAGATAATGGCGAGCTCGTTCATCAGCGCGATGTTCAAATCTCGCTGCGTGTTCTCGATCACTTTCGCCGCCTCTGCCACGCGGATCGACGACGCGCGATGTACCCCCGCGGTGACGACCTTCGCGTAGAGCTGCGCTACAGCTTCCAAGGTTTGCGGCGTGTCGGCCGCGACCACTTTGATAATGTGCGCGAGCGTATGTTGTTTGTCGCCCGGATTGATCCGCTCGGGCGAGTAGCCCACGAAGAAGTCATGCTTCCAGCGCAGTCCCGAGTACTGCTCGAGTACCGGGACGCAAACTTCTTCGGTTGCGCCGGGATAGACGGTCGATTCATACACGACGATCGCACCGCGCTTTAGATTTTCTGCCACTGTGCGACTCGCCGACAGCAGCGGCCCGAAATCCGGGCGGTGCGCGGCATCGATCGGCGTAGGGACGGCGACGACTACGACATCGGCCTGCCGCAGCAGCGCGGCATCGGCGCTGAACTGAATCGGACGAGCCGTTGCGAAGTCCGCGGCGGGCACTTGCCCGGTGGGATCCCGTTGCGCGCGATAATTATCGATCTTGCTGCGGGACAGGTCGTAGCCGATGGTCGAGTAATGCTTGCTGAATTCGACGGCGAGCGGCAGTCCAACGTAACCCAGGCCGACGATGGCAACGATGTGCGTCATCTGTCTAGTGTACAAATTTCTGGCGCGGTCTCCCCATCATCCGCTATTGCCATGCTAGCGGCGTTGCAACATCACCGCGCGTTGCTCGCTGCGTTTCGAACGTATGTCGGATTTACAACGCGTTCCGCACGGCGTACAAGTTCGCGCACAAGCGCTACGCATAAGTTGTTGAAAGCTTAAGACCAGCTGTATGGCATGCACGTTGCCACTTACTGTGTAGCCATCCACGAGCGTAATTGCTCCACCCTTGCATCTATTCGATTCGATGCGCGAACTGCGGTGCAGCGCAACGTGGCGTGCTCACAACCCTAAACCAGTAAGGAGGCAACATGTCGAAATTGCTGACCGCTCTTATCGCAGCCGGATTTAGTCTTGGACTCACCGCCGTTTCGGCACAGAACGTCGACTCCGATAAGGACAAGGCGCAAGGCCAAGACAAAATAATGCATGACAAGGAACAAGGCGCGAAAAAAGGCGCAACTACCTCGCAGCAAGGCCAGCCGAGCGACAACAAGAAAACCACCGGCAACGCAGGGCAGGCAAACAAGGCGAAGTCCGCCAAAAGCACGCAAGACTGCTCGAAACTAAGCGGCAAGGAACACGACAAGTGCAAGCAGGCCACCCCGGCAGGGGTCATCGATGTGCGAACCGGCGAGGAAAGCAAAAGCAAGAGCACCGATGCCAAGATTCGCGATCGCGAGCAGACAAACCAGGCTGACACCAATGCACCCGTGCAGAGCAACAGCGCAGTAGGCAAGCCCGCGCAGGGCGCTACTACCGGCGAGGGTAAGACCGGTACCGGCGGTCAGAGCGCGAAGCACGTGCCTGATCAGAGCAAGGGTACGGTAGGCCATCCGGAACAGCGCACGACCACCGGCGAAGGACAATCGGGTCAAGAGCCCGGCGCGAAGACGAGCAAGAATCCAAATTAGAAATCGGACAAAAAGGCCGCGCAAAATCAGGACGGCAGCAATGCCGCTGCAACCGGCACGTCCGGTGGGTGGGCAAACCAACAATCTGCCCAAGAACTAATCTCCCCCAAGTAGCACCGTAGTGGAATCGAGGTGGCTCACCCTACCTCGATTTTTTTTCGCTTTTCTCCGGGAATTGCTCTTCGTTATCCGGGGATTTTTCCGCGTTCTCCTGGATTTCTCAGCGTCCCCGGATTTCTCGGCGTTCTCCGGGATGTCTCGGCGTTCTCCGACAATTGCTCGGCGCGATGAGCACACCTCGCAGTCTCAGGTTTCGCTAACCCGGCACCGCCTGAACAATCTCGGCACCACGCAACCGAAATTGACGGCGCTTGGAACTGCAGATGTTCGGTGAGCTCCTCAAACGAAATATGCCATGCGGTCGAACGCAGATGCGATCTGCTGGACGGGCGCAAGCGCCTATACGACCTCGCGCTCCGTCTAGTTTGCGGTAGGGTCAAGCTGAAGGTCGCGCCCTGGTTGACCTTGCCTTTGGCCCACTCGCGTCCGCCATGCCGCAGAACAACGCGCCGTACGATGGCGAGCCCTGCGCCGGTTCCTGGACACTGTTTTGTTGTGAGGAAACCGCTGGAACACGCCGAACGGCTTCTCGACGTAGCTCATGTCGAAGCCGAACGAACATCATGCTTCTTGGCCTGCGGTCATTGCGGCGGCGCCGTGAAAGTACGCACATTCGTGCCCGTTGCGCCTCACGCCTTTACACAGGGCAGGATCATCACATCGGCGCAGGGTTGGGGGCGACTTGAGGAATGCCTCGGTGGCAACGCCGCGACGCCACTGTGCCAGCCGCCTGGTGAGGCCTGCGGCTGATGACTGCACAAGCCAGACAGAGTCAGTGGGGCCGACCAGCCTCGTTATCCAGCAAGCTCGCTAGCGTTTCCCGCAATGAGTGGCGCGCCAGGGTGGCGTGGAGTAACCTCGTCTGAATGCTTGAGCTGATAAGTCAGTCAAGTACACAGAGCGCGCGCTCCGTGCAGCCTTTCCGCCGAACGTAACAGAAGATTTCACGCACAGGTTCTGACGTCCTAAAAAACACGTGGCGCAATCCCCAGTGCATTCGGCGAAGACTTGCTAGTGCGTTCGGCAAAGAATCCGCAGTGCATTCGGGGAAGAATTCCAGGTGCATTCGCGAAGAACCCCAGGTGCATTCGGCGAAATCAATTCTTTCCAGCGCGTCACAACAGCGACCTGCGGCAAGGTCGACCGCTTGCTGTCACGCCCGGCCAAGGCTTATCTAGATGATGCATCGTGCGCCAAATCGCTCGTTGCATTCCTGTATCGTGCAACGACATGAAGATCGCGCTAATGCTGCCTTCCTCCCTCGCCGTGCTGTCGGATCTCCCTGCCTGTGCGCGGGAACCTATTCACCTGCCCGGCGCTATTCAGCCGCACGGCTGCCTCTTGTCTTTCCACCCGCAGACGCTCGCCGTGGCGCAAGTCAGCGCGAACGTCGATGAATTCCTCGGCTGCGCTTCGACATCGCTGCTTGGACAGCCGATCACTGCCTGGCTGGCACAACCGTACTCCGACGTGCTGTTGCAGGCACTTGCGCAATCGCAGGATGCGGACGTCAATCCACTGTTGCTGCAGGCAGGTACAACGCGGCTCAACGGTGTGCTGCATCGAAACGACGGCTTGGCCATTCTCGAGCTCGAGCGCGCGGAACAAGGCGAGGCGACGAAGTGGCGCGTCGACATCGACCACGCCCTGAAACGGCTCTCAGAGGTCGATAACCTGCAGCAACTATTGGAAGCAACGGTGCAAGTCGTGTGCGGGCTGACCGGCTTCGACCGCGCGGTGGTGTATCGCTTCGATACCGATGGCAGCGGCGAGGTGCTAGCTGAGTGCCTGGCGGAGGGCATGCAGCCCTACCTCGGTCTGCACTTTCCTGAATCCGATATACCGTCGCAAGCGCGCGAGCTCTACCTTCGCAACTGGCTACGGACGATTCCGGATGCTCGCTATCTTCCAGTCCAACTTACGCCGACATTGCGGCCCGACACCGGGGCGCCGCTCGATCTTAGCTATTCGATCTTGCGCAGCGTGTCTCCCGTGCATCTCGCGTACCTGGCGAATATGGGCGTGCGCGCTTCGATGAGCATCTCCTTGATCGTCGCAGGCCGGTTGTGGGGCTTGATCAGCTGCGGCCATCGTGAACCCTGGAGCCTGCCTTATCGCGTTCGAACCGCCTGCGAAACAATCGGGCGGATGGTCTCGCTACAGATCGGCGCTCTGCAGGCGGGAGATTTTCAACGTCGCCAGCTCGCTAAGAGCGAATCGCTAACCAGTCTCGTGACCGGCATGCGCGAAGGCGCATCGCACGTGCTCGCCGGTCTTGCTGCGAACCCCGCTCGCATGCTCGATATCGAGCATGCGAGCGGTGCTGCAATCGTCCACGGCGACAGCGTGTTGAGAGTTGGCGCGTGCCCTGAAGATCGAATCGTCGCGCGTCTGGCTGAATGGTTGCGTCCGCGCGCCAACAACGATGGTCTGTTCGCCACCGCGCAGCTCGCGATCGACGACCCGCAGTGGGATGTGTGTGCTCTTCAAGCCAGCGGCGTTCTCGCCATCGTCCTGCCTACCCCTCTGCAACCATGCGTTATCTGGTTCCGTCCCGAGCTGATTCATCAGATGAACTGGGCGGGCAAGCCGACCGCTCTCGATAGTGCACACGAACGCACCGGTCTGAACCCGAACCGTTCTTTCGATCTGTGGAAACAATTGGTCCGCGGTCAGTCATTGGCATGGGGGCCAGCAGAGCTCGACGCGGCGGCAAATCTTCGCCGATTCGCGATCGAGATCGATCTCACGCGTCAGGTTCAAACAGCGAGGGATGCGGTACAGGCGCGGGACGACCTCGTCGCTTTGGTGTCGCACGATCTGCGCACGCCGCTGTCGGTGGTGGTGATGCAGGCTGCATTAATTCAGCGCGTGACTGCGCAAGAATCTACAGAAGCATCGCATCGGCTGCGGGCGAGCGCTAAAACGATTCAGCACGCAGGCGAGCGCATGAGCTCACTGCTGCACGATCTGCTGGACCTGGGCAAGATCGAGGCAGGCCGCTTTGAAATCGCGGCCAGCGATCAGAGTGCGGCCCACATGATCGAAGACGCGTGCGAGCTGCTGCAATCGGTGGCGCAGGCGAAAA
>JBDTMS010000354.1:0-4999 GCA_039934195.1 Betaproteobacteria bacterium | reverse complement strand
TCAGCAGAAGGTGGAGGCGGAGCTTGAACTCATGCGCCAGCGCTTAGAAGCCGTCATCTCTTCGCTAGATGATGTGGTGTGGTCAGAAGCCGTTTCACCTGGACAAACGTTGTATGTGAGTGGGGCGACCCATAGTGTCTATAACCGGGCGCCGGGCGACTTCTACGCAACGGCAGACCTCTGGATGCAGATGATTCATCCGAGCGACCGACATTTAGTGGCACGGCGGTGGGAAGCGTCGGCGCAGGGGCACGCGTTTGAAGCTGAGTACCGCATTGTTTGTCCTGATGGGCAGATTCGCTGGATTCACAACCGGGGCACCCCTGTAAAGAACGATAAGGGGTCTGTTGCTAGGATAGATGGCCTCGCGCGCGATATAACCGAGCGTCGTGCACAGCAGGAGAAGATCCAGCGGTTAAGCCGCATTCGCGAAGTCCTTACAAGCGTCAATGCTGCCATTGTGCGGATCCGCGATCGACAAGCGCTGTTTGAGGAAGCTTGCCGGATCGCCGTAGAGCACGGACATTTCACTATGGCTTGGGTTGGAGTCGCCGAGGCTAACGACGACAAAGTGCGACCCGTCGCCTGGCATGGCCGCGACGACGGATATCTTGCAGAAGTCGGCCACGAGCTGAGTGTAAGGATTGAAGATCCGGGTGCTGCTGCACGGGTGTTAAGGCAGCGAAGTGCCGTCATCGTCAATGACATCGCGCTAGATGCGCGTTTCGTATTTAAACAGGCGGCGCTCAATCGCGGTTACCGCTCGTGCGCGTTGCTGCCTCTTTTCGTAGACGACCGTCCTGCGGGGGTGCTCACGATTTTCGCCCCGGAGCGCGACGTATTTGACCAACAGGAACTGGACCTACTCAACGGTCTGGCGGGCGACATCAGTTTTGCGATGGCCTATATCGCCCAGGAGCAAAAGCTGTGTTTTATGGCCTATCACGATAGCCTGACGGGGTTGTGTAATAGAAGCGTTTTGGTCGACCGACTTTCGCAGGCCATCGCCCATGCTCGGCGCGTAGATGGGTTAGTGGCAGTCATGTTTATCGACCTAGATCACTTCAAGCCAGTTAACGATAAATTCGGACACGACGCGGGCGACGCGCTCCTAAAGATCACTGCTCAACGTTTGGCCAAGTGTCTACGCGACGAAGATACCGTTGCTAGAACAGGCGGCGATGAATTCGTTGTGCTCATGTCCCATTATGCAGAGCTTTCCGCCGTTTCCTGCGTGGTCCAGCGCATCTTAGACGAAGTCGCGGGACCGATTATCTATGACGGGAGCGAGTTCCGCGTCACGTGTACTGCCGGGATTAGCCTGTACCCGAGTGACGGCTACGATACCGCCACACTGCTCAAGCATGCTGATGCCGCTATGTACCGTGCAAAAGAACTCGGACGAAACGGTTTTCAATTCTATAAAGAGTCAAACCCGTTTGAGAACTCCGAACCTTCTTATGGAGTGCAGAACAACGATCGGCCGGCTCTACTACAAAAGTCTTCCATCACATAGGATCCCTCCTGCATCGAGCGTGGGACTTGATAGTCGTTTGCATGAACTATCCCATAACCAAATTCATTCGTCGTATGTCTACAGCGTATGCGACGTTGAACCACTTCTTTACTAAGGCGCTGTAATGATCACGACGGCCATAGAATTCTGTTATTGCGCAGCGAATGGGCATGACGTGCGTTGGCTTGACTAGGTTTCGCGTCACGCGAAGATCTATGATGCTTTCATGACGCGCAAGGAGATCGGCAGTCCTCTGGGAATGAAACTGGAATGGGTAAGTCGAGTGCTTACGCAACAACCCTCTCGCGATCGACGGCAAACACGTAACATCATGGACGTCGATGGGCTTCGGAACGATGCTTACCGGCTAATGCCGCGAGTACCCTGCGGGATGTCGCTGTGTCGACGCGTGTCACCTTAAACGGTGGAATCCAAGTTTCGTCTGAGCCCCGGCAAATGTCAGCTTGCTCGCCCTGCGATGTGTCAGCGGTCTCCTCTCATGAGGTTTTGATGCTAAGCATGAGTACATCGTCCTCCGCTCCATTAGACAGGACCGACTTCAAGACCATCTTCGAGTCCCTTTCAGGTCTCTTTGTTGTTGTGCTCCCGGACGATCCGCGATTCACGATTGTCGCTGCAACCAACGACTATCTGAAACAAACAATGACCACGCGCGAGGCAATTATCGGTCAAGGGTTCTACACAGTTTTCCCAGAGGAAGACCCAGCCGCACCGCAGAGAGCCGAATCGATCGCGTCCTTTCGGCGGGTTATCGAACACCGATCGGCTGCTGCAATGGGGGCCTTTAGATTTGATATACCAAAGCCCGAAGCAGACGGCGGCGGCTTCGAGGAACGCCATTGGCGCGTTGTCAGGTCTCCCGTGTTCACGCCACAGGGGGTGCTGGCCTATATCATTCTCCATACCGAAGACGTATCCGAAATCATTGAAGGCCAAAGCAGGCTCAATGAAAGCCAAGACAGTTTTCGGTTGATCGTCGAGGACATAAAGGATTACGCCATCTTCATGCTTGACCCTGAAGGTCGCATAATATCTTGGAATAAAGGGGCGAGACACCTCAAACAATATGAGGCAGCCGAGATTGTCGGCAAACACTTTTCCGTGTTCTATTCCCCGAAGGACCTACTGGCAAACAAGCCCGCCCTGGAACTGCAAGCCGCAAAAACCGATGGTAGATGCGAGGACGAAGGATGGCGACTTCGAAGAGATGGCACCCGCTTCTGGGCTAATGTTGTCATTACCGCGCTAGTAGACCAGCACGGCGCATTGATTGGATTTTCGAAGGTCACACGGGATCTTACCGAGAGAAAACAACACGAGGACTCTCTCGCTTTAGCCAATGCGGTGTTGGAGAGGCGGGTCGTTGAGCGAACAGAAGAGCTCAGAGAAAGCGAGATACAGTTTCTGACGTTTGCCGACTCGATGCCGCAGCTTGCCTGGATTGCAAAGGCCGACGGTTACATATCTTGGTTCAACCGCGGCTGGTACGAATACACCGGCACCACTCCGGCCGACATGGAAGGATGGGGCTGGCAGGTGGTCCATGACCCGGTGGCCCTTCCCGGCGTGATGGCCGAGTGGAAGAGGTCAATGGCATCCCAGAAGCCTATGGAACTGACCTTCCAGATCAAAGGTGCTGACGGCATATTCAAGTGGTTCCTTACCCGCGTAACGCCAGTCTTCAACGCCAAGGGAACGCTGGTCAGATGGTTCGGAACGAATACCAACATTGACGAAGCCAGCCAGGCGTTGTTCCGCGCCAACAAGGAGCTGGAAGCTTTCAGTTACTCCGTGTCCCACGATTTGAGGGCGCCCCTGAGACATATCGATCGTTTCAGTAGGTTGCTCCTCCGTGACAGTTCTGAAGGTCTGGACGACACCGGCAGACACTACCTGAGTCGTATTTGCTCGGGCACCCGAACAATGGGAATACTGATTGACGCGCTTTTAAATCTCGCCAGAGTATCCCAAACGCGGATGACATTCGAGGCCGTCGACCTAACGGGCGAGGCTAAGAGAATACTAAAGGATTTGCAGCAATCGGAGCCGCAACGTAGCGTCGACATCATCGTCCCCGAGGGGATCGCAGGACATGGTGATCCGGAACTGATACGTGTCCTTCTCCAGAATCTGCTCTCCAATGCCTGGAAGTTCACCGCAAAGAAAAAGAATCCTTCTATCAAATTCGGCGACAACCGAGAAAAGGGACAAACCGTCTATTCGATACAAGACACCGGAGCCGGCTTTGACATGACATATGTCGATAAGCTCTTTGGAACTTTTGAACGCCTTCACTCCGATTCCGAGTTTGAAGGGACCGGCATCGGGCTTGCCACCGTTCAGCGGATCGTACAAAGACATGGTGGAGCCGTGTGGGCTCAAGGCGAACCCGGCAAGGGTGCGACCTTTTTCTTTACCCTCGGACGAGGGGCAAACGGTGCAAGAAAGGAAGCGTGATGATGAACAGGCATTCTACGATTCTGTTAGTGGAAGACAATAAAGATGATGTGGAGCTCACGACGGAATGCCTCAAGGCGGCGCACGTTCAGAACCGGATAGACGTCGTGCGTGACGGTGCAGAAGCCTTAGACTATCTCTTTCGGCGAAAACCGTACCAGGCAATTGAATTGCCTCAACTCGTCTTCCTGGACCTGAAACTTCCTAAGATAAGTGGACTTGAAGTCTTGAGACAACTGCGCGCCGATGCGATTACGAAGTATCTTCCAGTGGTGATCTTTACATCCTCGAAAGAAGAGCGAGATGTGATCCAAGGCTATCAGTCTGGGGCCAATAGTTATATGCAAAAGCCGGTGGAGGTCGATGAATTCAGCAAGGCCGTGAAGGCTTTAGGCCTCTACTGGGTGTTGATGGCGCAATATCCTCCCATCACGAGCATCGACTGAACCTGTAAGCCGATTGCAAGTCCTCGACGTCCCCCCACCTTCCAGTATCACCAGGGTTTAGAGTCCGATCCCATCGTATCGAGGAGATTGGACATGAAGAAACGTTTTTCGGAGGAACAGATCATTGGTTTTTTGCGGGAAGCTGAAGGCGGTTTGGCCATCAAGGAGTTATGCCGCCGACACGGGTTTTCCGAAGCAAGCTACTACCTGTGGCGCAGCAAGTTCGGCGGCATGAGCGTGTCGGACGCCAAGCGGCTGCGTGAACTGGAAACGCAGAACGCGCGACTGAAGAAGTTGTTGGCCGAGTCGATGCTGGAGAATGAGGTGACGCGCGAAGCGTTGCGAAAAAATGTATGGTCCGCCCCGCGTTTGCAAGCCCTGAACATCGACGAAGACAGTTTGCACAAATGTATCCGGCCTCTCGCGAGCAAGCTGCGGTTGCAGCCAGGCCATGATGAGATTCGCGCGTAGCGTTCCTAAATAAGTGGTGCGGGGACAACCCCATTTTTTTCGTAAGGCTTACGCTGCGCCGATCGACTGTTTCGTCATCAATTCTAGG
>JBDTMS010000353.1:0-5022 GCA_039934195.1 Betaproteobacteria bacterium | reverse complement strand
ATCTATCTCGGCGTGGCGCACAGTCTGCCGGTCACCGATCAGAAACGCCTGGTGGTCGACATCGGCGGCGGCTCCACTGAGCTGATCGTCGGCCGCGGCTACCGTCCGCAGAAGCTGGAAAGTCTGTACATGGGCTGCGTCACGTACAGCATGCGATTCTTTCCCGGCGGCAGGCTGACCAAAGGCAATCTCAAACAGGCCGAGCTCGCGGCTCGCTTGGAGTTGCAAACCATCGCGCGCGATTTTTCCGTCGGACATTGGCGCGAAGCGGTGGGCTCGTCCGGCACCGCGCGTGCGCTCGCCGATATTCTCGAGCAGAACGGCTGGAGCCCGCAGGGCATCACCGCTGAAGGATTGGACAAGCTGCGCGCCGCGATGATCAAAGCCGGCGACGCGACCAAGCTGTCGTTCTCGGGGCTGCGGCCCGACCGTGTCCCGGTATTGCCGGGCGGATTTGCCATCATGGCGGCAATCTTCGCGGAGCTGAAAGTCCCGCACATGGATCTGGCTACCGGCGCGATGCGCCAGGGCATTCTGTACGACATGCTCGGCCGGTTTCACCACCATGACATGCGCGACACCACGGTGACGCAGTTCATGAAGCGCTACCAGATCGACGCGGCACAGTCGCGCCGGGTCGAGGCACTCGCGCTATCGCTGTTCCGGCAATTCGCCGGCGAGCAGCGCGCGGATCAAGAGCAGCTGGTGCAGCTCATCGGCTGGGCATCGAGGCTGCATGAGATCGGGTTGTCGGTTGCGCACAGCGGCTACCACAAGCATTCGGCTTATATTCTCAGCAACGCAGATATGCCGGGTTACTCCAAGATGGAGCAGAGCCGCCTGGCGGTGGTCGTGCTCGCGCACCGCGGTTCGCTCGACAAAATGCGCGCCTTGCTCGAACCCGAAACCGATCTCTCGCTGATCATGGCGTTGCGTCTATCCGTGCTATTCAACCGCAGCAGGGTCAACGCGCACGTTCCGACCATCGGCGCGAACTGGAGTGGCGCGACCTACACGCTCAAGCTCAACCCTGAATGGCTGCGCGCGAACCCCCTTACCGCGGCGGCGCTGGGCGACGAGGCGCGCGAATGGCGCAAGCTGGGCGTGCTGCTCGAGATACGCTCACTGCAGAACGAAGAAATCGACGCCGAGGCGCTCCTGGCCGATTGAGCTGCAGCGGCGCAGATCAACTCAGCTCGTAGGCAACCCATAGCGAAGCGGCAAACAAGGCAAGCGCGCCGGCCTGATGCGCGGCAGCCAGCGTTAACGGCACGATCAACAGTAACGTCGAGATGCCCAGCGCTATTTGCATCACCAGCGCTGCCGGCAGAACGTTGCACGCAAGCCTGGCCCGTGGCGTCAGCGCAACATCGCGTGCACGGAACCAGAACAGCGGAATCAGCAGGAACAACGACCACGCGATCAGCCGATGGTTGAACTGCACGCTGGCCATGTTGTAGAACAGGTTTTGATACCACGGCTCGAGCATGGTGTATTCGGGTGGGACGATGTGACCGTTCATCAACGGGAACGTGTTGTAGGCAAAGCCGGCGCGAATACCGGCTACCAGTCCGCCCGATAACACCATGAAAAAAACCAGTGCGCTCAAACCGATGGCCCAGTGCTTGAGCTGTCGCACTGGACCGGAGGGCGACGGGTGCGGCGCCAGGATGCACAGCGCGGTCCAGAACAGCGCGGCGAAAATCAGGAAAGCCAGTGCCAGATGTGCCGTGAGGCGAAACTGGCTGACGTGCGGATCATTGATTAGCCCGCTCTTGACCATGTACCAGCCGAGCGCGCCCTGCAAACCGCCGAGCACGAAGATGCCGGCAAGCCGGCCGGCCAGCGGAACGTCGACCTTGCCGCGAATCGCGAAGTACAGCAGCGGGACCAGGAACACCACCCCGATTGCGCGCCCGAGCAGCCGGTGGATATATTCCCACCAGAAAATACCTTTGAATTCGTCCAAAGACATTCCGTGATTGACCTGTAAGTACTGCGGGGTCTGCTGATACTTCTGGAACACGGCGTCCCATTGTTCGGCATTGAGGGGCGGCACCGCGCCGACAAGCGGCTGCCATTCGACGATGGAAAGTCCGGAATGCGTGAGCCTGGTCACGCCGCCGACTACTACCATTGCAAATACCAGAGCGCAGCAGATCAACAGCCAGAGCGCGACTTGTTTGCGAGAGGCGGCGTCGGTGCGCGCGATGGCGCGGCCGGTTCCGAGTGCGAACGATTGTTCCATGGTTGCGATTCTAAACGACCTCGAGTCCGGCGCGAACCGGCGCCAACGCGATCGGCGCGAAACATCGGCATTAGCGGCGGTGCTATTCTTGGATTGCATCGTCACTTCAGCGCTCAGGTTGCCTGCATGTATCTACCGACTCAATTCGAAGAAACGCGCCTCGACGTTCTCTATCAGCTAATCCGTGCGCGTCCGCTCGGCATGCTGGTGATGCTCAGCTCCGAGGGACTCAACGCGAACCATATCCCGTTCGAGATCGATCCGGCGCCATCGCCGTTGGGGACGTTGCGCGGCCACGTCGCGCGCGCGAATCCGGTGTGGCGCGACTTCTCCAAGGAAGTGCAGGCGCTGGTCGTGTTCCAGGGCGCGCAAAGCTATATCACGCCCAACTTCTATCCCAGCAAACAGGAAACCGGCAAGGTTGTCCCGACGTTCAACTACATCGTCGTGCACGCGTATGGCGGCTTGCGGGTGATCGACGATCGCGACTGGCTGCGCGATTTCGTCTCCAAGCTGACCGACCGCCACGAATCGACGCAGCCCCAGCCGTGGAAAATGCAGGACGCTCCGGACGCGTTCATCGAGACGCAACTAGGCGCCATCGTGGGCCTCGAACTGCCGATCGCCAACCTGCTCGGCAAATGGAAGGTCAGCCAAAACCGCACGGCGGTCGATCAGGCCGGTGTCGTACGGGGATTACGCGAAGCCGGCGATGCCAACGCGGTGGAGATGGCGCAGGAGATCGACCAGCGAAAGAAAACCTAACGGGCGTTTAAGCAACGCATGACGCTCGCCTGGTCGGTTGTTCGGCAGCAAATCTCTGACGCAGGACCCTAGACGAGATCCGGCGACATTGCCACGCGCAGCACGACATGCTCGTCAGCGCCGCGCTGGGTGAACCACCAGATGGCGCCCTTCTTGATACTCCATTCGGCAGCTCGGCCCGACAATAGCCGGGCCGCAACCTGACCCAGGGTCGGTTGATGACCGACGAGCAGAACCGCGCCGTTGCGATTAGGCCATCCAGCGGCTGCGAGCAGCGCCGAATGCGACGCGCCGGGTCCGATCCCCGACGACGTTTCGAATTGCGAGGTCAGCGCATGCGCGGTCTGCTGCGCACGTGCCGCATGACTGACGAGAATCTGCGTGTCCTTCGGAAGCCTTGCCTTCAGCCAGTGCGCCATCTGATCCGCCTGCCGATGCCCCTTGTCGGTGAGCTCGCGGGCGATGTCGGGCACACCCTCATCTGCTTCCGCGTGGCGCCAGAGAATGAGGTCCATGATCGTTCTCCACAATGGTTGCCGCCGGTGAACGGGCAATCGCAATTGCGCTAAATTACTGCTACCAGAACACTGCGGAAGCCGTGAACTTTTTCCACGCTTGCGGCAATCGCGCAACCGAGCCGCTCGCATGGGCTGCATGCCAGCCGCACAGCAGGCCGACCGCCTCGAGCGAATCGGCGTGTTCATTTCGCACCAGCACCCGGCTCAGGCGCTGCGCGGTAGCCGCATCGTTAATCGTTCCCAGCAGCGATTGCAGTCTGGCCAGCTCGCTCGAGTATTGGCGTACGGTTTTCTTCTCAAACAGCGAGCCGAAAAACTCGCACGCGTAACGCAGCTTCTTCACCCGGATGCGCAACTGATGCAGCGCTGCCCGGTCGAGTTGCTGCAAATGGCGGCCGTGCTTGCGAACCGACTTGTGACGCCGCTCGAGTTGCCGCCGTGCGAACTCGAGCAACGGTCGTTCGCGTTCCTGCTCGGATGCATCGGACGCTTGCGTCCAAGGCGCGCGCAGAAACACGCCGATCAGTTGCAGCAGCAGCGTAGTGTAGCGGCTGGAGGCGATCGCTTCTCGCACGCCGACTCGGCTGCTGTCGCGCATACGGGCGGCGTGTGCCGTTGCCGAGCGCAGATCGGGCTCGTAGGAAAACTCGGCGATGACCTGCGGCAGCGAATCGCCGGTAAACACGTCCCAATCCCGCGCCGGACCGAGGACGCCGCCGAGCCAGCGCAACTCAGTCGCCGTCTGCGCGAAGTACACGTCCCCAAACGCAGGCTTGAACACGCTGAAAGCCGAGCGCAAACGCCGCAATGCTACGCGCGCTTGGTGCAGATACTCCGGATCGTCGCTCTCGCGCAATCCCCGCTCGTTGCTTTGCAGCTGCGTGACGCAGCCGAACACGATCGTGCGAAACGTTGCCTCGATGCTCATCTCCGGCAGCAGCGTGAGTGTGTTTGCTTTCACCGGCGCTTCTGCGCGCCCTTCGATCAAGGCATAGCCGCGCTGCGCCTTGCTCGTGGCCTCGAGGCGCAGCGGCACGTGCTGCACCAGCTGCAATGCGAAGTCGATGATGTGCATGGGCGAGCCGGACTTGAACTCGAGCTCGACTTCGCTGATCTCGACGTGCCGATTGCCCGCGGAGATCGAGCCGCGATCCAGGCAGAATTCGATATGCGTACCGGGTACTGGCTCGAGTTGCCGGGTGGTGCGCTTGAAATCGGTTAGAAACACCGGCGCGATCCGGCGCAATACATCTGCGTCCTCGAACAAGTCGTCGCCGCAGGCAGCTCGCAACGCGGGATAGTTGAGCAGTTGTGCCGGCACCGGCATTTCGATTTCTTCGCGCTGATGCAGCCCGGCTTCAACGCGTCCGCCGCGCTTCAAGGTCTGGATCCAGCGTGAGCGCAGCCGGCGCAATCGCAAAGCCGCGCCAGCATCGCGCAATGCATGGTCCGGTGTGTCGAAGTAGACACTGTAGATTCGTGTCGTCGCCG
>JBDTMS010000352.1:0-5027 GCA_039934195.1 Betaproteobacteria bacterium | reverse complement strand
GAGCGCGACATGGCGGCTTCTGCATCGAGCAGATCGTCCATGTTCATCTCGCCGGTTTTCAGCATCTCGGTGAATTTCCAGACGTGCGTGCCGGAACCGACAGTCTGGCCACGCCAGCGTCCGTTCAGCATCGGTCCGCCCGAGACGACCAAGCTCGGCAGATCGCAGCTCGCCGCACCCATCACCAGCGCCGGCGTCGTCTTGTCGCAGCCGGTCAGCAAAACCACACCGTCGAATGGATTCGCGCGAATCGATTCTTCGACGTCCATCGCAGCAAGGTTGCGGAACAACATCGCGGTCGGGCGCATGATCGGCTCGCCAAGCGATGTGACTGGAAATTCCAGCGGCAGCCCGCCCGCCTCGTATACGCCTCGCTTGACGCGCTCAGCGAGATCGCGGAAGTGGGCGTTACAAGGATTGACTTCGGAGAACGTATTGCAAATACCGATAACCGGCCGGCCATCGAACAGGTGGGCGGGCAAACCCTGGTTTTTCATCCAAGACCGATGCACCATGCTGTCGCGATCCGGCTTGCCGAACCATTCATAGCTGCGAAGCCGCTTCTTTTGCTCTGCCATCTGCGCCTCGAATCGATTGGTGTTGCGTGTCGCGACAAGGGCTTAGCACCCTGCGCCGCCGGATCTAATCGTCCAGTCAGCGCAGGGTGCCGCCTCTTCGTCTCCTCCCCCCGGATACCTTGCGTGAGTGTCGCGCTTGCAAAGGCTGGTGGGCTCAACGTTGCCGGTCATCTGTATTGCGCGACGGCATACGCTGATACTGCTACAAGCTACTGCACTACTCCTTCACCGCGCCGGTCATGCCGGCGACGTAGTACTCGACAAAGAACGAATACATGACTGCGACCGGCAGCGAGCCTAGAAGCGCACCGGCCATCAACGCGCCCCAGTGATAGACGTCGCCCTCGACCAGCTCGGTAATCACGCCGACCGGCACGGTCTTGTTCTCCGACGAAGAAATAAACGTGAGTGCGTAGATGAACTCGTTCCACGACAAGGTGAACGCGAAGATGCCGGCCGAGATCAAACCCGGCACGGCGAGCGGCAAAACGATTTTGATCAGAATCTGCCAGCGCGTGGCGCCATCGATCAGCGCACATTCCTCGAGCTCGAACGGAATCGTCCTGAAGTATCCCATCAGCAACCAAGTGCAGAATGGGATCAGAAACGTCGGATAGGTCAGGATCAACGCAAGCTTGCTATCGAACATGCCGAGCTGGAACACCATCGTCGCCAGCGGAATGAACAGAATGCTCGGCGGGATCAGATACGCGAGAAAGATCGCCATACCGACTTGGCGAGATCCTTGGAAGCGCAAACGCTCGATCGCGTAAGCGGCAAGCACACTCGCAGCAAGCGATACGAAAGTCGCAATCACGGAAATCAACACCGTATTCCACATCCAGCTCGGATACGCGGTGCGAAACAGAAGCCGGCTGAAATGCTCGAAGGTGGGATGAATAACCCAGAACGGATTGCCTTGCGTGGACAGTAGCTCCGCATTGGGTTTGATTGCCGTCACCGCCATCCAATAGAACGGGAACAGCAGCACCACGAGAAATACGATCAGCGGAATGTAGACGGTCACCACACGCCGCGGCAGCGACACGAGATAACTCATGCCATGCGCTTGCTCGATGTCTTTGGTTCCGGCGCTCATCAGTCTTTCGTCCCTTGCTGCCATTTACGGCGTTGCAGACCGAAGTAGCTGAACAAAATTGCCGAGAGCAGAAACGGGATCATCGCAGTTGCGATCGCGGCGCCTTCACCGAGCGCGCCGCCCGGGATGGCGCGCTGGAACGAAAGCGTCGCCATCAAATGCGTCGTGTTGATCGGGCCACCACGCGTGAGCACCCAGATCAACTGGAAGTCGGTGAAGGTAAACAGCACCGAGAACGTCATAACCACGGCGATGATCGGTGTGAGCATCGGCAAGGTCACGTGCCAAAATTTCTGGAAAGCGCTGGCGCCGTCGATCGACGCGGCTTCGTAGAGCGATGGCGAAATCGTCTGCAGGCCGGCGAGCAGACAGATCGCGATGAACGGTACGCCGCGCCATACGTTGGCGATGATGACTGACATGCGCGCGAGAATCGGATCGCCGAGAAAGTCTATGTAGGTGTCGATGAGTCCGAGCCGCGTCAGCATCCAGCTGATTACCGAGAACTGCGCATCGTAGATCCACCAGAATGCAATTGCAGAGAGCACCGTCGGCACGATGAACGGCAGCAGTACGATCGCTCGAATGAACGCCTTGAAGGGGATGCGATCGTTGAGTAGTAACGCGAGCCAGAGACCAAGCGCGAATTTCACGACGCTGGCGATTGTCGTGTAGAGAAACGTGTTCCACACCGCGAGCTGGAACACGCTGTCGGTAACCAGATACTGGTAATTCTCGATGCCGATCCACTCGCCCGCGCGGCCTACTTTGGCGTCGGTGAATCCGAGATAGACACCGAGACCAAGCGGATACGTCAGGAACATCAGCAGCAGCAACGCTGCCGGCAGCATGAACAGGAAGCCGAGGAAATTGCGATTGTCGAACAGCCGCGCAAGCCGGGTCGGCTCCACGGGAACGCGCACGGACCCGGTGATGACTTGTGTCTGCGGCGCGTTCATCGATGCAATCGGAGGCTAGCGGTAATACCGCTGCGCGCGCCGCTCGGCTTTCTTCATCGCCTCTTGCGTCGGCGTGCCGGTAGCCGCCTCGGCAATCATGTTGACGACAATGAAATCCGCCATGCACGCCGCCGACGCTGTGCCGAGCTTGCCGGCGTATCCATTGGGCAGCATGTTCTTGCAAGAAAGTTTGAACGGCGTGTGCTTGGGGTCGGCAGTCCAGATCGGGTTTGTTTCGTAGGCAGTCAACGGCTGCGCGACGAAACCGATGGCGGCCTGCTGCCACAGTTCGTACTGCTCTTTCTCCATCATGAATCGGAGGTAGTTCTTCGCCGCATTCGGATATTTGGTGTACTTGAAAATCACGGAGGTGAAGAACAGCGCGGATTCGGTCGAACGCCCTATGGGGCCGATTGGGAAATTGGCGTGCTGCATGTCCGCCGCGATCGCCTTCATCTTTGGATCCGGTGAATTCTTTGCCGCATAATAGATTGAGATGCCGTTATTGGTCAGACTGATGTCGCCCGACAAAAATGCTTTGTTATTGTTGGAATCCAGCCACGACAAGGTCCCTTGTACGAAAGTGGGATACAGCTGCTTGACGTATTCGAGCGCGGCTGCAGTTTCTTTGGAATTGATTACAACTTTGTTGTTCTCATCCACCATCCTGCCGCCGAACGCCCACAGCAGCCAGTGGCACCAGCCGTTTGCGTCGCCAGTGGCATTGCCCAATGCGAAGCCGGGCGGCGTGCCGTTCTTCTTCAATGCCTGACACAGCTTGAGGAAACCGGCCGTGTCTTTCGGAAATTCGTTGAAGCCCGCAGCTTTCATGTGGCTCTCGCGGTAGTTCATGCAGTTGCCGCCGCAGCCCAGCGGCACTGCAATCCAGCGATTGCCGCTTTTGCCGTACGCGAGCGCGCTCGGGTACCAAGGCCCGTATTTCTTGCCCAGGTATTCGCACACGTCCGTGACATCCAGCAGACTGTCCGGATACTGGTGCGAGTCATCGTTAGTGGACAGGATGATGTCAGGTCCATTGCCGACGTTGGCGGCTACTGCGGCTTTGGGGCGAATGTCTTCCCAGTTTTCGTTGTCGACGCGCACTTCGACGCCGGTCGCGCGCGTGAACAACTTGGTGTTCGCCATCCACTGGTCTTCGTCGCCCTGTACGAACCGCTTCCAGCGCAACACGCGCAGTGTCGCGCCAGGCTCAGGCTTGAGTGTGAGCACTGCAGCCGCGGGCTGCGCCGCCAGCAGCGAATCTGCCCCTGCCGCTCCGGCGGCGATGCCTGCACCTGCCTTGAGAAAGGCGCGTCGCGTGAACCGCTTCATGTCTGCTCCCAGCGTAGAGTTTTTATGCGATGCGTTTGCCGCTTGCGGGGTCGAACAAATACGTCTTGCCCGGCAACGTACCGAGACGGATCGACTCGCCCGGCTTGAACATGTGGCGCTCGCGCGAGATCACCGTCACTTCCGCGTCCGACAACTTGCAATGTACCTGCGTGTCGGCGCCGGTAGGTTCGACGACGACCACCTGCGCGGGCACGCCGGAACCGTTGATCACGAAATGCTCCGGCCGAACCCCGAGCGTGACCGGTTGCGATTGCGCCAAATCGGACGCGGGCGCCGTAAGTGCGCTGCCGTTGGACAGCGCAACGCTGGGGTCGGCGCCGGCGTTGAATTGGCAAGATACGAAATTCATCGCCGGAGAGCCGATGAAGCCGGCCACGAATAGATTTGCGGGATTGTCGTACAACTCCAACGGCGAACCGATCTGCTCGACGTTGCCGCCATTCATCACGACGATCTTGTCGGCCATCGTCATCGCTTCGATTTGATCATGCGTGACGTAGATTGCGGTGGTCTTGAGGCGCAGGTGCAGTTCTTTGATCTCGGTGCGCATCTGCACGCGCAGCTTGGCATCGAGATTGGACAACGGTTCATCGAACAGAAACACCTGCGGATCGCGCACGATCGCGCGACCCATGGCAACACGCTGGCGCTGACCGCCGGAAAGTTGCCGGGGATAGCGCCCCAGGTATTCGTTCAAACCAAGAATCGTCGACGCGACATCGACACGCTTGCGAATCTCATCGGTTGAGCGTCCCGCGAGCTTCATGCTGAAGCCCATGTTGTCGAACACCGTCATGTGCGGATATAGCGCGTAGTTCTGAAACACCATTGCGATGTCGCGCGCTTTGGGCGGAACGTGATTCACCACATTTGGGCCGATACGCACCTCGCCGCTGGTGATTTCCTCCAGGCCGGCGACCATTCTCAGCAGTGTCGACTTGCCGCAACCGGACGGTCCGACCAGCACGACGAATTCGCCATCTGCAATCGAAATATCGACGCCGTGTACAACCTCGACGCGGCCGAAGGACTTGCGAA
>JBDTMS010000351.1:0-5066 GCA_039934195.1 Betaproteobacteria bacterium | reverse complement strand
CCGAGCGATGGATCGAAGCGCGACGCGATCGTCCCACCGGTGGCAAGCAATACGACGGTCGGCTTCATCGAGTGCGCAGCAATTTAATTGGCAACGACATGTTAGTTGGCAACGACATGTTAGTTGGCAACGACACGGGCACGATCGAGAATCACGTTGAGCAGGACGTTGCAGCCCGCCGCCAGATGTTCCGGCGTGGCATTTTCGATCTCGTTGTGGCTGATACCGCCTTCGCAAGGCACGAAGATCATGCTGGTCGGCGCGATGCGCGCCATGTAGATCGCATCGTGTCCGGCGCCGCTGACGATATCCATGTGGCTCAATCCCAGTGCTTCAGCGGCGTTGCGTACTGCGCCGACACAGGCTTCGTTGAAATTGCACGCCGGATAATTAGCTACGCGCTCGACGGTGACGCTCGCGCCCTGCGCAGCCGCGAGCTTCTCGCATTCGGTGCGCATCTCGCCTTCCATCTGATCGAGCACCGCATCCTCCGCGTGGCGCAGGTCGATGGAGAAGCGTACCTCGCCGGGAATGACGTTGCGCGAATTCGGTTTCACCTGCATGAAGCCGACTGTCCCACGACCGTTTGGCTGATAGCGGTACGCGAGCGCATTGACCGCGGCGACCATGTTTGCGGCAGCCAAGAGTGCGTCTTTGCGCAAACGCATCGGCGTCGGGCCGGCGTGCGCATCCTGGCCGGTGACGACCGCGTCGTACCAGCGCAATCCGAGCGCGCCCGTCACGACGCCGATGGTTTTATTGGTGTCCTCCAGGATCGGCCCCTGCTCGATGTGCGCTTCGAAGTACGCCGTAAAATCTCGGCCGCCGATTTTCTCTTTGCCGGCGTAGCCGATCTTGTTCAATGCATCGCCGACCGAAATCCCTTCGAGATCGACTTGCTTGAGCGTCGAGTCGAGCGGAAACGCGCCGACGAACACGCCCGATCCCATCATCACCGGCGTGAAGCGCGAGCCTTCTTCGTTGGTCCACACCGCGACTTCCACCGGCGCCTGTGTCTGCACATTGTGATCGTTCAACGTGCGCAACACTTCCAACCCGGACAGCACGCCGTAGTTGCCGTCGAATTTGCCGCCGGAGGGCTGCGTATCGATATGGCTGCCAGTAATCACCGGCGGCAGTGCATTGTCCTTGCCCGCACGCCGCGCGAAGATGTTGCCGATGCCGTCGACGACTACGCTACAGCCAGCCTCTTTGCACCAGCGAATGAAGAGATCGCGTGCCTGGCCGTCCAATTCGGTCAGCGCCAGCCTGCGCACCCCGCCCTTCGGCGTCGCGCCGAGCTTGGCGAGCTCCATCAACGCGTCCCACAGTCGTTGCGAGTTAATTTGAATGGCACTCATCGCTTCATCTCCCTGTTGGATTTCGCTCGATCGTGTGCTATTTCGGCTCTTGCAGCAGTGCCGCTATGTTCATCGACCGATGAGCGGGATTGTTCGGATGCGTCGTCCAGCTCGCGTAGGTTTGCACGGGCAGCTGCGTTCGCGGGTCGACCGTGCCGACAGCGAGCGGCTGCAGCGTGATGCAGTTTTCCACCGGACACACGTTCACGCACAGATTGCAGCCGACGCATTCCGCATCGATTACTTCGAAATGGCGCACACCGTCTTTTTCTTTCCCGATGGCCTGGTGCGCGGTATCTTCGCACGCAATGTGGCAGCGGCCGCATTTGATGCACAACGCCTGATCGATGCGCGCCTTCACCGTGTAGCTGAGATTCAATTGTTCCCAGTTGACGAAGTTCGGTACCGCTTTTCCGACGAATTCGCTAAGCGCGCCGTAGCCCTTGCTGTCCATCCAATTGCTCAACCCGTCGATCATGTCTTCGACGACTTTGAAGCCGTACACCATCGCAGCGGTACACACCTGTACGCTGCCTGCGCCCATCGCCATGAATTCCGCGGCGTCGCGCCACGTCGCAATGCCGCCGATGCCGGAGATCGCCATGCCGCGCGACTCGACGTCGCGTGCGATCTCGCCCACCATGCGCAGTGCGATTGGTTTTACCGCAGGGCCGCAGTAGCCGCCGTGCGCGCCGCGCCCGTCGACGCTGGGGCTCGGCGTCATGCGATCGAGATCGACGCTGACGATCGAGCTGATCGTATTGATCAGCGACACCGCATCGGCGCCGCCGCGCTGCGCCGCACGTGCGGGCTGCAGAATGTCGGTGACGTTCGGCGTGAGCTTGACGATCACCGGCAAGCGCGAATGCTGTTTGCACCAGCGCGTGACCATCTCGACGTACTCGGGCACCTGCCCGACCGCAGAACCCATGCCGCGTTCCGACATGCCATGCGGGCAGCCGAAGTTGAGCTCGATGCCGTCGGCGCCGGTGTCGTCGACCATTGGCAGCACACGCTTCCACGCATTCTCTTCGCACGGAACCATCAGCGACACCACCACGGCACGATCTGGCCAGTCGCGCTTCATCTGGCGAATCTCGCTTAGATTTTCCGCGAGGAGGCGATCGGTGATGAGCTCGATGTTGTTGAAGCCGATCAGATTGCGCGCGGCGCCCAGCAGCGCGCCGTAGCGGGGACCGCTGACATTGACGACCGGCGGATCTTCGCCGAGCGTCTTCCACACGACGCCGCCCCAGCCGGCCTCGAACGCGCGATTCACGTTGTACGCCTTGTCGGTCGGCGGCGCGGATGCAAGCCAGAACGGATTCGGCGAACGAATGCCGACAAAGTTGCAGCCTAAATTGGCCATGTCACCCTCCTGCCTTCGCTGTCGAGCCGCGCAGCGCGCGATCGATCGATTGTGCCGCGCGCTTGCCGTCTTCTACCGCAGTCACAGTCAAGTCCTGACCCCCGGCAGCGCAATCGCCACCCGCCCACACGCCGGCAATCGACGTTCTGCGCTCGGTGTCGACGACGATGCGTCCGGCCTCGAGCTCGAGCATGTCGGCGCTGCCGCTTATCGAATCGGTGACCAGCACCTGGCCAATTGCCTTGAACAGCATATCGGCGCGCAGGGTGTAACCGTGGCCCGCACCGCGCAGGCGGCCCTGATCATCGAGGCGCGTGTATTCGAATTCGACGCCGGTCAGCGCGCCGTCTAGCGATTGCAGGCGCAGGGGACGCGCCCAGTGCTTGATACGCACGCCGCTGGTCTGCGCCCAGGTCTGTTCTTCCAGGCTCGCGCCCATGCTTTCCGGACCGCGCCGATAAACGATGGTGACGTCCTCGGCGCCAAGGCGCTTGCTCTGGCTCGCGATGTCGATTGCGGTCATGCCGCCGCCGATCACGACGACTGCGCGGCCGACCGGCAACGTTGCGAGATCGCTCGTTTGCCGCAGCGCTTCGATGTACGAGATCGCATCGACGACACCGCTGACTTGCGTCTCGCCGATGCCGAGCGCGTTGACGTCGCCGAGACCAAGCCCGAGGAAAACCGCGTCGTAGTCTGCCCGCAAACGAGACAACGCGGTGTCGCCGGCGAATGTCTGTTCGAGCTTTACGTCGATGCCCCCGACGGCGAGCAAATAATCCACTTCGCGTTGCGCGATCTCTCCCGTTACTTTGTACGCAGCGACGCCGTATTCGTTCAACCCGCCGAGCTTGCTTCGCGCGTCGAATACGGTGACCGCGTGACCGAGCGTCGCGAGACGATGGGCACAGGACAATCCCGCTGGTCCGCCGCCGACCACTGCGACCCGTTTGCCGCTCGCGGCCGCGCGCTCGAACAATTGAATATCGCGGTCGAACAGCCAGTCGGTCGCGTGCCGCTGCAGTGCGCCGATGGCGACCGGCTGGTGCTCGTGGTGATTGCGCACACAGGCGCCTTCGCACAAGATCTCGGTCGGACATACGCGCGCACACATCGCGCCCATGATGTTCTCGCTGAGAATGTCGTGCGCCGCGCCCTTGATGTTACCGGTTGCGATTTTACGGATGAAGCTCGGGATATCGATCTGCGTTGGACAGGCCTGGATGCACGGCGCGTCATAGCAGAAGAAGCAGCGATCGCTCTCGACCAGCGCCTGGTTAGCGCTAAGCGGCGGGTGCGAATCGGCAAAGTTGGTCGCATAGTCCTCCGCCGGCAGTCGATGGCTGCGGATGTCGGGGCTGTCTGCGTCTTCGCTCATGAATCCAATCTTATCGCTGCCGCCCGCCGCACGTCCGATCGTACCGCTCACGCATAAGCGTCATCCGAAACCGTGCTGCGGCTGAACGCTGCCAGCGATCGCCGCAGCAGTGCGTGATCGATGCCGCGCGTGATGAAGACGATGCGGGAACGGTGATCGGCCGTCGGCCACGCCGCCAAATGCTGCGGCGGATGCACCACGTGCTGGACCGCGTTGATGAACACCGGCGTGCTTGCGCCTTGAATCTGGAGAATACCTTTTACGCGCAGCACGTCATCGCCGTGGCGGTTGAGCAGCATGCTGAGCCAGATGCCAAATGCAGTCCAATCCAGCGGCTCGGTCAACGCAACGCTCAAGCTCGCGATATCTGCGCTGTGGCTCTGCAATTCCTGCAGGTACGCGGGATCGGCCGGTAGCCATCGGCTCGGAACGACGCTGCGGTTCAAGTCCGCGGTACCCAGCAGTTGTTCCACGTCGATTTCGTCGACGCTGCTTTCAATAATTTGCGCCGAAGGATTTAAGCGCGTCAGCGCTTCACGCACGGCCGCCGTCAGCGACGGCTCGCACAAATCGGTCTTGGTAATGATCAGGCGGTCGGCCGCGGCAACTTGTTTGACCCCCTCTGCGTTGCGCGCGAGATGCAGCGAAGCGTTGAGCGCGTCCACCGTGGTGATCACATTCGCGAGGCGAAAGTGATGGCGCACCACCGGCTCGCCGAGGATCGTATAGAGAATCGGACCGGGATCGGCGAGGCCGGTCGTCTCGATCACAACGCGATCGAAGTTGGGAATCGCCTCGCGGTCGCGCCTGCTGAGCAGATTGCGCAGCGCCGATTTCAAGTCATCGCGAATGCTGCAGCAGATACAGCCGTTTTGCAGCAACACCAGCGATTCATCGACGCGCTCGACCAGCAGATGATCGAGTCCGATTTCGCCGAACTCGTTGATCAGCACCACGG
>JBDTMS010000350.1:0-5070 GCA_039934195.1 Betaproteobacteria bacterium | reverse complement strand
AGCGACAGAAGTTGCCGAGGCTGATGATGTAGTTGCCGTGATTGTTCATCTGCGGCGGCGTCGGCAGCCGAATCGCCTTGCTCGCCGTCAGATAAATCAGATGATCGTCTCTTGCCGGCGTGTTGAGCGGTGCGCCGAGCGCCTGCCAATCAGGAAGCAACTCGTTCAACGCGCGCGGCTCGATCACAGCGCCGGACAAGATGTGCGCGCCGACCTCCGAGCCTTTCTCGAGAACGCACACGGAAACCTCGCGATCGTTCTCGACAGCAAGCTGCTTGAGACGGATCGCCGCAGCAAGACCCGACGGTCCCGCACCGACGATGACTACGTCGTATTCCATCGATTCGCGTTCAGCCACGATCTCTCCCGATGCCTTTGCGCGGGCTGGAACGCCCGGTTGGCCTGTTAGAATCCAGACTGCGCGAGATGATAAACGGTTTCAAGTTTGCGGAGAGTGCAGCATGGCGATGGAAGGCAAGCTGGTTCACACGGAACACATGCGCATGCGCTGGGGCGACATGGACGCGCTCGGCCATATGAACAACACGGTGTACTTTCGCTATCTGGAGCAAGCTCGTATTTCCTGGTTCGACGCGCTCAATATCGACTACAACAACCCCGGTGAGGGTCCGATTCTCGGCAGCGTCGGCTGCCGCTTTCGCATCCCGGTGGTGTATCCCGCCGACCTCAATATCTCGGTGTACGCAAGCAAACCGCGCAACAGCAGCTTCGTACTGCACAGCGAGATCTCCGAACACAGCGATCCCACGCGGATTTACGCGACCTCGGAGGCGATCATGGTGTGGATCGATCTGAGAGATGGCAAATCGCGGCCGCTGCCGGATTGGATGAAGGAGCATCTCGCGAAGGTCTGATCGATTCTTACGTACGCGCCTTATGTGCGCCTTAAGTGCGCGCGTGCAATTGCTTGTCGCGCGGCAAGTGAGCCGCGTGACCAGATACGCGTGACCAGATATAAGTATCCGGATATAAGAATGTAGAACCCTAAGCGCGCACGACGTTCCCTGATACGCCGCGGCTTTCCGGTCCCATCAGATATAGATAGGCGGGCATCAAGACTTCCGGCTGCAGCCGACTCGCGCGGGTTTCGCCGGGATGCGTGCGGCGACGCTGTGGAGAGTCGACGGGTCCAGGCACCAAAACGTTGATGCGCAGGTTGGGTGACGACTCCCATTCGTCGGCTTGAATCTTTGCCAGCGCTGTCAACGCGCTTTTCGACACGGCGTGATGGCCCCAGTAGGCAGCAGGCTCGAGTGCGTAGCTCGCACTGGTAAGAATCACCGAGGCATCGGGCGCTGCCCGCAGCAGATACGTGCACGCGCGTGTCAGCGCAAACGGTGCGACCAGATTCACCCGCATCGAGCTCAGCCATTCCTCGAGGCGCTGGTTGTCCAGCGCGGCCGGTTCGGTTGCGAAAGCCGCGTTGTGGAGGATGCCATCGAGACGCTGCAGCTGCGACTCGATGGCGAGCGCCATATTTTCGAAGTCGCGGTCTTTCGCCTGTGCCAGGTCGAGCGGCAGGATGGTCGGCTGCGCGCCGCCGTGGTCGACGATCGCGTCATACACTGCTTCGAGCTTCGCGACTTCGCGTCCATGCAGGATGACGGTGGCGCCATGCGCTGCGAACGCTAGTGCCGCCGCGCGACCGACGCCGCCGCCGGATCCGGTCACGAGAATTACCCGATCCTTGAGCAGATCCGCTGTCGGCCGATAGTTTTTGAGATCGATCATTGGCGATTGAATCGGTGGGAGGACGACGCGCGCAGTGCTGAGCGCGATGCGGAGCAATTCATGACGCGGTTACCCGCTTTGCAGAATCATATTTGCACACGATACACCGCTGATGACCGCCGATTCCAACGTCGCCGGATAGTCGCTCGCCGTGTAGTCGCCGGCGAGATAAAGACCAGGCACCGGCGTACGCTGGGTCGGACGCTCGCCGCCGACCACGCATGCGAATGTCGCGCGCTTCTCTGCGATTACTTGCGTCCAGGACGGCGCCGGCAGGTCGGGAAACTTTGCGCGCAGCTCGTGCGCTACTTTCTCGGCAAGGCTATCTTGCGTGAGGGCCTCATGCTCGCCGGAGGCGCTCATAACAGTACCGATCAATCCGCGCTGTCCGCAGAAGACCTCCCGGTCGAATACCCACTGGACGAGTCCGCCGTCGAGTCCGAACATCGGCTGCGGCAGGGCGACCGATCTCGGATACTGCAGATAAACCGAGTAGATCGGTTCATAGGTCAGCCGGTCGATCTGCTCTAGCACCTTCGCAGCGCCGAAGATCGTCGCCAGCACGGCGGGCACTCGCCATGGCGAGATCGCGCACACGACGTGCGAAAAGCAATCCTCGCCGTCAGCACTGTGCACATGAAAGCCGTCATCCTCCAGCCCGACGCTCGATACCGGTGTGGCCTCCAGCACGCTCCCGCCCCGGGCTCGCACATAGCGTGCAGCCGCTTCGGGAAACAGCGCGGACAGATCGATGCGCGGGACCAAGATGTCGCAGTTGTCGCGTGGGCCGTTCAGGCTGTCGCGCAATACGTTGAGAAACACCTGCGCCGATGCGATCGAGGCCGGCGTATTGAGCGCAGAGGTGCACACCGATTCCCACAAGTGACGGCGTACCGTCGCGCCTTGCCGATACTGCGTGAGCAGGGCAGCAACCGTGATATCGCGTTCGAGCAGAAAGCGCCCAGTGCGAAGCTGCGCCATGAAACGCGCCGCGCGCAGACGTTGCGCCAGGCTCAGCCCCTCGGACCAGAGCAGCGCCATGACTAGATGCAGCGGCGCCGGCAGCGGCGGCGCATGCAAGCGAAACGTGTCGAGGATATGCAAATCGAGCGGCAATCGCAGCAGCGCCTGATCCGGACTATCCGACACAAGTGCGATGAGTCGTAGCGCTTCGCGATAAGCGCCGATGAGAATGTGGAGACCGTTGTCGAGGGCGACGCCGTTGACTTCGACGCGGCGTGCGCGGCCCCCGAGAATGCACGCGGCTTCGAATACGGTTACCGCCACGCCCGCTTGGGCAAGGGTGACGGCTGCCGCCAGACCCGACCAGCCGCCGCCGAGCACGGCGACGCGGGGTCGCGTCCGCGCCGTGCTCACCGCATATTCCTTATGCGGCGATCCACGTTTTCCACGCGATCCAGAGTTTGCGCACTGGCGTCAGCGACACGCGCTGGTTCATCGTCTTGCCGTGCAGGATTGCGATCTCCTCGAGCAGGGTTCGATAAATGGCGGCCATTACCAGTCCTGCGCGTTGCGCCCGCCGATCTTGTTTGGGCAGCAGACTCATAGCGCGATCATAAACGCTGCGGGCGCGAACGATCTGGAACGCCATCAATTTCTCGAAACGCTCGTCTTCTCGCAGCGCGACGACATCGTCGACGCAAAGTCCGAATCGATCGAGCTCGTCGAGCGGAATATAAACGCGATTGCGCCGGGCATCTTCGCCGACATCGCGAATGATGCTGATGAGCTGTAATGCGATTCCGAGCGTGTGCGCGTACTCGAGCGTACGCGGCTCTCGGTAGCCGAGGATCTGCGTGCTCAGTAGACCAACGACGCCTGCTACGCGATGGCAATAGACTTCCAGGGTCGGGAAATCGGGGTAACGGTTGTAGTCGAGATCCATCTGTCTACCGTCGATGATTTCGAGCATGCTCGATTCGGGCAACGCGTACGCTTTGACCGCAGGCGCCAGCGCGCGCGTCACCGGGTGTTGCGGCGTTCCGTGGAACAGCGCATTTACTTCGCCGCGCCACCAGTTGAGCCGTGTGCGCGCGACGCCGGGATCGCTGGCTTCGTCGACGGCGTCGCCCACTTCGCGGCAATAGGCATACAACGCGGTAATCGCGCGCCGCTGTGCCGCCGGCAGGAACAAAAAACTGTAGTAGAAATTCGAACCGCTCGCGGCGGCCTTTTGCTGACAATATTGATCCGGCGTCATCGGTACAGCGCAGCTTGCAGCAACATGATCATTTAGTCGGCTTTTCGCAGAATCGGGCGGCTGCGGAAGACACCGCCGTGTACAGGCCGCGCGAAATTGATCAGCTGAAGCTCCAGGCAAATCGCATCCGAATCGGCAAGACTGCGCGCATCCGCCGCGTCGAACAAATACTGCACCAGTCGGCCGACTGGATTCGCCGAACGGCGGCAGTAGTCCATCAACTCGGCGAAATCTGGGTCGCGCGGCTCGACTACGTTCTGCGAAAATGCGGACAACAAGTCGCGCAACAGTGGTGGGTACCCATACTGGCGGACCACCGGTGCAAGCTCTACGAATAACCGCAAGGTCGGCGGCCGCCCGGCTTCGATCCGCGACAGCTGTCCCTCGAAGCGTGCGAGCTGCAACAAGCGGATGTTCGGCGGCGCATTGCCTTCGTCGGCAAAGTCGTCGGCTTGCCGCGCGAACGCGTAAACCACCCGCACCGGATTTCTCGGCGAGCGCGGCATGAGCCAGGACGCCACCGGAAAATTCTCGTAGTGATCCGCCGCCGGCGCGCTGGCGCCCATGGGCAATAGCGTTTTTTTCTCTAGGGTTATTCGAGCCTCGAGGCAACTAAACATCGCGCCAAGGTGGAGCAGGGCGGGCCATTATATTAAAATGGCACCGTCGCGAGAGCGATGGACGCGAAAGTGGCGAAATTGGTAGACGCACCAGATTTAGGTTCTGGCGCCGAAAGGCGTGAGAGTTCGAGTCTCTCCTTTCGCACCAGCCGGCGCGCGAAATCGATGTGCTATTGCGCCGATACTTGATACAGGACCGGGTACGTAATACAGGAACCGGCCACGCAGTCGGTGACCGGCGCGCGGGAACATCTGCGTTGCGATCACCGCGTAGGTCATCTTTCGATAAGCCGACGCTGTCTTTATTACACTATAGGTTTGCGCAAGCGCAGACGCGCTGCAAATCTTCGCATGGGCACTGCCGCATAGTCGCACGTCCGGCATCCAACGCCCTTTTTCTAAACCTGACAAAACGATAGCCTTTGCCGTACAAGGACAGGACAGCATGCAAGCGACCATAGAAAAAGTGGGTGGCCT
>JBDTMS010000349.1:0-5123 GCA_039934195.1 Betaproteobacteria bacterium | reverse complement strand
TACGACATCGATCTGTTTCAGGATCTGATTCGCGCTGCGGCTCGCGCAACCGGCGCCGAAGATCTGCAAGCGAATTCGCTGAAGGTCATCGCCGATCATATTCGTGCATGCAGTTTTTTGATTGCGGATAACGTGATTCCCGGCAACGAAGGCCGCGGCTACGTTCTTCGCCGTATCGTGCGCCGCGCGATTCGGCATGGCTACAAGCTCGGTCGAAAGCAGCCGTTCTTCTATACGCTGGTAGAAGATCTATCGCGCGTGATGGGCGAGGCGTATCCGGAGCTACCCGCCAACAAGGCGCGCATCGCTGCGGTGTTGAAACAAGAAGAAGAGCGCTTCGCCGAGACGCTCGAGCACGGCATGGCGCTGCTGGAAGACGCGTTGCGCCGCGAAGACCGCATGCTCGACGGCGAGACGGTGTTTAAGTTGTACGACACGTTCGGCTTCCCGGTCGACTTGACCGCCGACATCGCGCGTGAGCGCAACATCCAAGTCGATTTCGCCGGTTTCGAAGCCGAGATGCAGCAGCAGCGCGAGCGCGCACGCGCGGCGTCGAAATTTCATATCCAGGCCGGCGTCGGGTACAACGGCAAGCCGACCGAATTCGTCGGCTACGAGTCTTTGAAGACCGAAGCGCGCGTGCTTGCGCTGTACAAAGACAGCGCGGCTGTGGATCAGATTCAAGGCAACGATGAGGCGGTCGTCGTGCTCGATCGCACGCCGTTCTACGCAGAGTCCGGCGGTCAAGTCGGCGATGTCGGGCTGCTCACTTCGGGGCAGGCAACATTCGACGTGCAGGCGACCTTAAAGGTGCAAGCCGAAGTATTCGGACACAAGGGTGTGTTGAAGACGGGGAAGCTCAGCGTCGGCGATACCATCGCCGCGCAGGTCGATCCCGATTTACGCGGTCGCGCCGCTTATAACCACTCGGCGACGCATCTCATGCACGCGGCGTTGCGCAAAGTGCTCGGTCACCATGTCGCGCAGAAAGGCTCGCTGGTCGATCCGTGGAAGACACGCTTCGACTTCTCGCATAACGCACCGCTGACGCCGGAAGAAATCCGCGAGGTCGAACGTCTGGTAAACGATCAGATTCGGCACAATTGGTCGGTCGAGCCGCGGCTGATGAAATACGACGAGGCGATCAAGGCCGGCGCGATGGCGCTGTTCGGAGAGAAGTACGGCGATGAAGTGCGGGTGATCGGCATGGGCGAATTCTCCACCGAGCTGTGCGGCGGTACGCACGTGCGCAGAACCGGCGACATCGGCTTTTTCAAAATCGTCTCGCAGGCCGGCGTCGCAGCCGGCATTCGGCGCGTCGAAGCGGTGACCGCAGACGGCGCACTCGAATGGGTGCAGCAGCAGAACGCACAAGTCGAAGGCGTGGCCGACATGCTCAAAGTGCAGCCGGCCGAGGTCGGCGCACGTTTGCATCAGATGATCGAGAATGTGCGCTCATTGGAGAAAGAGCTCGGCCGGATGAAATCGAAGCTTGCGGCTTCGCAAGGCGACGATCTATCCGCCGGCGTGATTCGACTGGGCGATGCCAGCGTTCTCGCAGCGGTAATGGACGGCGCCGACGCGAAGAGCCTGCGCGAGACGGTCGATAAGCTCAAGGACAAACTCAAGAGCGCGGCGATTGTGCTCGGATCGGTGGAAGGTGGGAAGGTCACGTTGATCGCCGGTGTCACCAGCGATCTCATGGCGCGCGTGAAGGCCGGCGAGCTGGTGAATTTCGTCGCGCAGCAGGTCGGCGGCAAGGGCGGTGGGCGCGCGGACATGGCACAAGCAGGCGGCACCGATCCCGCGAAATTACCCGACGCGCTGAAATCGGTAAGCGCGTGGGTGAGTGAGCGCATCGCGAACTAGCAGAACGTGGCATGACCCCGGCCGAGCGATCGAGCAAGGCCGGTTCAAGATAACAATATCAGGAGACAAAATGCGCAAGATACTGCAGGTATGGCTGGCATTATTCGGCTTGGTTTATGGCTCTGCGCTGTGGGCGCAGGCGCAGGAACAAAACGTGATGCAGCGGATCACCATCAACGCGCCGCCAGACGCGGTGTGGGCTGTGGCCGGCGATTTCGTTGGGCTCGACAAGTGGTACCCACTCATCGAATCCAGCACACTCGTGCTCGGTAAAAACCGCGAGGAGGGTGCAATCCGCAAATTGCGGCGGCTGAACGGGACTTGGGTCGAAGAAAAATTGATCGCATACGAGCCCTGGGATCATTTGCTGACCTACACTTACGCGGAGGGTATGGCGATGTCGAGCGATTACTTCTCGACCCTGCAAATCAAAGACGCCGGCCAGGGCAAGTCGCTCGTGGAGTGGAAGGCGCGCTTCAAACGCCTCGCTTACTGGACCAACACGCCCCCGGCTGGACAGGACGACGAAACCGTTACCAAGGCGCTGACGAAGGGCTATCGTATCGGCCTCGAGAATCTCAAAAAAGTAGTCGAAGCCGGCCAGCACTAGCCGCTCGCCCGCTCGTCCAACTGGCCTCCCCTCCGCTGACCTCGTCTCAGGATGCGTATGCGAACCTTTTCTCTCCGCAATGTTTTACTCCTGACGGGGGGCCTGTTGTTTGCAGGCCTCGCGTTCTCCGATGCGAAAGAGCTGCACATCGCGCATTCCATCACCATCAACGCGCCGCCGGACGTGGTGTGGGCAGTTGCCGGTGATTTCGGCGGAATCCAGCGCTGGTCGCCGGGGGTGGAGTCGAGCCGCCTGGTGTTGCGCGAGCGCAACGAAACCGGCGCGATTCGCATGTTGCGCCGGCGCAGCAACGGCACTCAGGTCACCGAAAAACTGCTCGATTACGATGCGCCGAATATGCGATTGGCGTACACATACGTCGATGGCGCGGTTGCCGCGAGCGATTATTATTCGGTGCTGCAGGTCAAAGATAACGGCAATGGGACATCGAAGGTGGAATGGACCGGCACGTTCAAGCGACTGGATTATTGGACCGACACGCCGGCAGCCGGACGCGACGACGCTACTGCGTTGGCGTTTCTGAACGGCGCTTACAGCGTCAGCCTGGCCAACTTGAAGAAGATCATCGAGGCAGGCACCGTGCCGCCGGCAAAGAGTGGCGGTGTGGTTCTGCGACGCGGGCAGAACTAGCTCGTCCAGACAACTGCGCGCGCCGAGCACGCGCGTCGTTGCGAGATGGCCGGTTAATCGCTGCCTGCAATCAAGTTTGCCCAGTGCATCGCCTCGACCTGCTTGCGAATAACGTCGCCGTGGTTCAAGCCGGGCACGCGGCCGAGCGCTTTCTCGATGCTCGGCAGCTCGAGGGTTTCCAGCGCTTGCACCAGCGCGAATACACTGCCTAGTGCGCCTTCATGCGTGAGCAATGCTTCACGCACGTCTTCTGCGACTGGGAGCGTCGGTAGAATGTCCGCCAGGCGCGCGGCAAGCAATGCGTTGACCAGCGACAGCGTGCCGGTGAGAAACGCGCGCTCTTGAAACTCTCGATCATCGGGACGCAGCGCGCGCGCGAGCAGTTCCATCAGCTTGCCGCGTGTAGCCGCGAGAATCAGCAACGGGCTGGGAAACTTCGCCCCCGGCGCGCTGCTCACCAGGTAGATCAGCAGCGGCAGCCAGCGGCGCGGGCGCCGCACGCTCGGCGCCGCGTAAGAATCGCCGGTCGTGACCACGCGTGCGAGTCGCGCGAGGCTGTCGCTCAATTCTGGATGTTCCTGCAGCACCGCTTCGACTTCGTCTTTTTGGCCGGTGAGCAGCACGCGCAGCAAACGCATGAGCGCGTTTTCTGCGCGCGATAAGCGTCTGGCTGTGAGGATCGAAGGCCGTGCGAAGTAATTTCCCTGAAATAGCTCATAGCCCAGTGCCAGACAATGCTCAGCCTGCGCGAGGCTGTCGACTTTCTCGGCCAGCAGGCGGCGGCCGTGATCCTGCAGTCGCGCGGTGATGCTGCTCAATCCCTTCTCGTCGAAGTTTTGCACGTCCACTTTCACGATGTCCACGACGTCGAGCAGGCCGGTGAACTCGTGTGCCTGGCCGGTGAAGTCGTCCAATGCGAGGGTGAAGCCGCGCGCTTTGAGCTCATGGCAGCGCTTGAGCAGCGCCGCGCTGACCTTTACCGTTTCCAGGATTTCCAGCACGACTTTGTTAGCCGGCAACAGCTCGACCACTTCGCTCATGAGCAGAGCGGCATTCATATTGATAAATCCCGGATACTTGCCGAGCACAGCCTCGACCCCGAGCTCGGTAAACGCGTGGTTGATCACCGTTGCACTGGCGAACAAATCGTCTTCGATTTTCGCGCCGTTGAATTTGCTCGAGCGAAACAGCAATTCGAATGCGGCGAGATTCTGCTGGCGATCGAGAATCGGCTGCCGGCCCAGGAACAGTTCCTGAAGAGGCGCGTCGCGCATCAGCATGGCTGCGCGCCCGCCGGTTCGCAGCCTGTTTCGGGTCGCAATGCTTGCGGCGATGCCGTGCGATCGGCTGCTGTCGCGCCGATCGACTGGTGTTGCAACGCTTGTGAATGTACCCCGAAGCTCATGGTGTATCTGGTACCGGCCAGCGTTCTAAGTCCTAAAACGGCAGCGCTGTGCCGGGCAGGGCGGCGCCGAGCACACGGCGAAAATCGTTTTGAATTGCGGCGAGTTGCGCGGCGTCGTTCGCCTCGAAGCGCAGAACCACGACCGGCGTGGTGTTGGATGCACGTGCTAAACCGAAGCCGTTCGCATATTCCACCCGCAGACCGTCGATCTTAATGATTTCCTGCGCACCCTCGAATCGAGCCGTTTTCTGCAGTTTCTCTATCAACGCGTAGTTCTCGCCTTCCTTGAGCTGAATCTGCAGCTCGGGCGTATTTACCGAGTCGGGCAGCTTGTCAAATTCGGCGCTCACGTCGGTGGTCCCGCTCAAGAACTCCAGCAGGCGCGCGCCGGCGTACAGGCCATCGTCGAAGCCGTACCACCGCTCTTTAAAAAACATATGGCCGCTCATCTCGCCGGCAAGCAGTGCGCCGGTTTCCTTCATTTTGGCTTTGATGAGCGAATGCCCGGTCTTCCACATGATCGGCTCGCCACCATGCTCGCGTATCCAGGTGAATAGATGGCGCGTCGATTTCACGTCGAAGATGATT
>JBDTMS010000348.1:0-5128 GCA_039934195.1 Betaproteobacteria bacterium | reverse complement strand
CCGACGACAAACCCGCCGAGGACTGCGCCGAACGGATTGTCGATGCCGCCGAGCAGCGCCGCCGCAAGTGCATAGAGGAGGACGCCCGACATCATATTCGGCTCGAGATAAACGATGGGGGCTACTAGCATTCCGGCTATCGCGCCGACCGCAGCCGCAAGTCCCCAACCCAGCACGAGCATCCATCCGACGCGAATGCCGACGAGCCGGCTCGACACCGGGTTCTGTGCAGCCGCGCGCATCGCAAGTCCGAGCGGCGTGAAGCGAAAAAACACGTACAGCATCATCAGCACCGCGAACGTAATCCCGATTGCGCCGAGCTCGTGCGACGACACGAATCGATTGCCGAACAACGGCTGTTCCGGAAACGGACTTGGAAATGTTTTTATCGTGTAGGTAAAGATCCATCCGGCGACACTGTTGAAGATCACCAGCAGCGCGATGAATACAGTGACGACGGACAACACCGGTGCGTTCTCCACCGGCCGAATGATGATGCGTTCGATCGCGACACCGGCCACGAACGAAACCGCGATCGTCGCTACGAACGCCCACCAATACGGCAGTCCGGCATTGACCATTGCCCAGGCGAGATACGTGGAGAACATCGCCATCTCGCCTTGCGCGAAATTGATGTGGTGGGTCGACTGGTAGATCATCACCAGTGCCAGCGCGAGACTCGCGTAGATACCGCCGGTCGCGAGACCCGACAAGAGCTGGTGCAGAAAGGCTTCCATCGATGCGCTGAGTGATTTCGCTACGAGCTGCTGCGAATTACGGGACGCCGATCAGCCCACGGCCGTGCGCGCTCGAGTTGCGCAGCCAGCTGGAACAGCATGCCTTCGGCGCCATAGCGCCCAGCGATCTGGACGCCGATCGGCACGTTGTCTTTGTTCCAATGCAGCGGCAGCGACATCGCGGGAGTGCCGCTCGCGTTGAACGGCGCGGTGAAAGCAGTGAACAGACCGATCGCGCGGCCGTAGGCGTCGGGGTCGTTGGTGTTCATGTCGAACACGCCGAGTTTCGCGGGCGGCTTGGGCAAGGTCGGCGTGAGCAGCGCATCGTAGCGCTCGAAGAAGCGGCCGACCAGGCGACCGGTCTGATGCACAGCGAGCACCGCGCGAGCGTAATCTGCAGCGCTCGCTTGTGCGCCGGATTCGAAGAACATCCAGGTGATTTTTTCCAGCAGCTCGGCGGATGGTGCGGCGCCCGTTTTCATCGCGTAGCTGTCGATCGATGCGCGAATGTTGCCGGCGATGATGGTGCGAAAGCCGGGCGCTAGCGCATCCGGCACATAGTCCAGCTTGGCTTCTTCGAGATGGTGACCAAGGCTCTCGAGCAGGCGCGCAGCGTGGATGACGGCTTCTTCGCAGTCGGCATCGATCTTTTCTCCGGCCGGAGTCTGTGTGGCGAATGCAATCCGAAGCCGACCCGGTTCGATCGCAGTTTCCCGGAGAAACGCCTGCGCGGGCGGCAACGCGCTGTATGGCGCGCCGACATCTGCGCCATGCGTGAGATCGAGCATCGCTGCGCTGTCGCGCACGCTGCGCGAGATCACGTGCTCGGTGCTCATACCCGACCAGCCTTCGCCGCGGTCGGGACCTTGCGGGTTGCGCCCACGCGTGGGCTTCATGCCGAATACGCCGCAGCACGATGCCGGAATCCGGATCGAGCCGCCGCCGTCAGAAGAATGCGCTGCGGGCACCATGCCGGCGGCGACGGCAGCGGCCGAGCCGCCGCTCGAGCCGCCTGCCGAGAGCGCACGATTCCACGGATTGCGCGTCGGACCGAACAACACGGGCTCGGTGGTAATCGTCAAGCCGAACTCCGGCGTGTTGGTCTTCGCCATCACCACTAGCCCGCCGCGCTTATAACGCGCGACCAACTCGGTGTCGTGATCGCCCAGATTGTCGCGGAAGAAACGACTGCCGTTGGTGGTGACGGCACCGGCGCACAGCGCGTACAGATCTTTCAACATGAACGGCACGCCGGCGAACACGGCATCGAGCGGCACACTGGCCAACGCCGATCGCGCATGGTCGTACATCGTGTTGACCACTGCATTGACACTGCCGTTGTCTGCATCGACTCTCGCGATAGCCGCGTCCAGCACCTCCGCCGCGGATACTTTCTTGCTGCGAATCAGCTCAGCGAGACCGAGTGCATCGTAGTTGGCGTATTCCTTGAACATGTCGGTGGCCCTATGCAGTCAATAGCCGAGATACGAGCGCCGCACTGCCTCGTCGTTACGGATCAGCGCAGGCGGGCCCGAGATCACGACATTGCCGGTTTCCAGCAGGTACACCTGATCAGCCAGATCCAGCGCCAGCTTGGCGTTCTGTTCGACCAGCAGCATGCTGACGCCGTCCGCCTCGTTGATCCGGCGCATGATACGAAAAATATCCTGCACCACCAGCGGCGCCAGTCCGAATGAGGGCTCATCGAGCAGCAGCAGGCGCGGTCGAAGCATGAGCGCGCGCGAGATCGCAAGCATCTGCTGTTCGCCGCCGGACAGCGTGCCCGCTTGCTGATGCCGGCGTTCCTTGAGTCGCGGGAAATATGCGAAGACGCGCTCGAAGTCCTCCGCGACGGCGCGCTTGTCTTTGCGCGTATAGGCCCCGAGCCGAAGATTTTCCTCGGTGGAGAAATCTAAAAACGTCCCGCGGCCGTCGGGTACGTGCGCGACGCCACGCCGCACGATGTCCTCCGTTGTGCAATCGCTGAGAGATGCTCCGCTCAGCCGAATCTCTCCCGCACGTCGAATCATGCCGCACAACGCGCGCAGCAAAGTCGTCTTGCCCGCGCCATTCGCGCCGAGCACGGTGGTGATGCCGCCCTCGGCAACTTCGAGATCGACGCCATGCAGCACCATCGTCGTGCCATAGCCTGCGCGCAGGCCGCGCACTTCGAGCAGCGCCGCCATCACGTAGCCACGCCGAGGTACGCACGAATCACTTCGGTGTTGCCCTGGATCTCAGCAGGCGTGCCCTCGGCGATCTTGCGTCCGAAATCGAGTGCGATAACGCGATCCGACACGCGCATTACCAGACTCATGTGATGCTCGACGAGCAGCACCGTAACGCGCAGCTGATCGCGCACACGCCGGATCAAGGTCAGCAGGCCTTCGACTTCTTCGTGATTGAGGCCGGCGGCGGGTTCATCGAGCAGCAGTAGCTTGGGTTGGCTCGCGAGTGCGCGCGCCAGTTCGACGCGCTTTTGATAGCCGAATGGCAAGTCGGCGACACGGCGTGCGGCAACGACGTCGAGATCGAGCAACGCGATCAGCTCATCCGCGCGCGTCGCCAGCTTGCGATCTTCACGCTGCACCAGCGGCAACCGTAATGCATTCGACAGAAAGCCCCCGCGCGCGTGGCAATGTCCGCCGAGCAGCACGTTCTCGCGAACGGTCATGGTTCGGAACAACGCGAGATTCTGGAACGTGCGGCCGATGCCCAGGGCCGCCATGCGATAGCGCGGCAGATTGCGCAGCGACTCGCCCGCGAACACGATCGAGCCGGGCTGGAAGGTGTACAGGCGAGACAGGCAGTTGAACAAAGTGGTCTTGCCGGCGCCATTCGGGCCGATCAAGCCGACGATTTCGCCGCTGCGCACATCGAAGGAGACGGCGTCCAGTGCGACGATTCCGCCGAAGCGCACGGTTACCTCCCGCACGCTCAGTAATGGAGCGGCAGACGCCACGTCAGGCGTGATAAAAGCCGTGGGCTTCGCCTCGACGGTCTGCACAGCATCCCCCGGTTTTGGTGCGCGCGTCACCGTGATTTGTCATCGGGCGCGCTGTTGTTTCATGCGACGTCGGCGACGTGCTGAACGCGGCCGATACTGACATAAACGGTTTGCGTGGTAAAGGCAGCGCACCCCGTCATTCGACGGCGCCGAACCCAATGCGCATCATCCGCCATCGTGCGTTGCAGCACCTGAAGGATTTGGAGAAAGTCGAGCCGCGCACTACTCTTAGCATCTGCGAGTCCCAGCTTTGGGAGTGCTAGCATCTGCGATCATCGACGCGCACCCGACTGTCGGCCCTGCGCAGACGAATAACGGACCCGGCGCAGATTAATAACGGGCCGGCACAGATAAGCAATGAGAGCGCTCGGTCGAAATTGAGCACGCATGTCGAATCGAAGTCAGCACGAGGGCAGCATGGAGTCGCGTCACGACAAATTCTGGCCGCGCGGTTTACCGAAGCAGTTGACCTATCCACGCACCAGTCTCTACTACAACCTCGAGGTATCTGCGAACCGCTACCCCGACAAGCCCTTCCTGATCTACTACGACTCGCCGATTTCATTCGCTGAGATCAGGCGCCAGGCCGACGCGCTTGCGGGGTTTCTGCAACAGCGCGGCGGCGTCAAACGCGGCGATCGCGTTTTGCTGGTAATGCAGAACAGCCCGCAGTTCGTTATCGGGTATTACGCGATCCTGCGTGCCGACGCCATGGTCGTGCCGGTGAATCCGATGAATCTCACCGACGAGCAGCGCCACTATGTCGTGGACAGCGATGCAACGGTCGCGATCATTGGCCAGGAATTGCTCGATCGAGTCACGCCATTGATAGGCGCAGGCGGCCTGCAACACCTGATCGTCGGCGCCTACAGCGACTACCTAACGCAGCCGACGCAGTTGACGTTACCCGAAGCCGTCGCGGCGAAGCGGCAGGCCATCGCGCAACCGCATGTAACGCCGTGGATGGCTGCGATTGCTTTGCAGTTGCGTCCATCGCCGCATCTTGCCGGACCCGATGACCTTTGCGTCATGCCCTATACGTCGGGCACCACCGGCAAACCGAAAGGTTGCATTCACACGCATGCAACCGTGATGAGCACGACAGTGTCAGGCGTGGCGTGGCTCGGTGTCGTTACACCGGATATCACCCTGCTCGGCACGCTGCCTTTGTTCCACGTAACCGGCATGCAAAGCAATATGAATCAGGCGATCTACACCGGCGCAACGGTGGTGCTGATGACGCGCTGGGATCGCGATACTGCGGGCCAACTGATCGAGCGCTACCGGGTTCAGGGGTGGACGAACATCTCAACTATGGCGATCGATTTCCTCGCCAACCCGAGGCTCGGCGAGCATGACTTGTCCAGCCTGCAGCGCATCGGCG
>JBDTMS010000347.1:0-5145 GCA_039934195.1 Betaproteobacteria bacterium | reverse complement strand
CCCCTCCTGCGTGGGTTCGGCCCCGAACAACTTCGCGAATGGGTGCATGGGCTAGGCGTCGAAACATTCGTCGGCACCTCCGGGCGCGTGTTTCCCATCGAGATGAAAGCGGCGCCGCTATTGCGAGCTTGGCTTAGCCGGCTGCGTGCAGGTGGCGTGCGTATTCATGTTCGTCATCGCTGGATTGGCTGGGATGCAAACGGCGCGCTGCGATTTACGACACCGAACGGCGATTCAAGCGTCACCGCGGATGCGGTTGTTTTGGCAATGGGCGGTGGAAGCTGGCCGCGCCTCGGCTCCGATGGGGCTTGGGTGGCGCTGTTGCGACAACGCGGGGTCGACGTCGCTCCGCTGCAGCCGGCGAACTGCGGCTTCGACGTTGCGTGGAGCGAACATTTCCGCGCACGATTCGCGGGTGCACCAGTTAAGTCCGTTGCCGCCACTGTTGCGAAACGTGACGGAAGTGCGATCTGCGAGCGCGGCGAATTCGTCATCACCGCGACGGGCATCGAGGGCGGTTTGATCTACGCTTTCTCGTGTGAGCTGCGCGACTCGATCACTGCCAACGGTAAAGCAACCCTTGCGTTAGACCTGGCGCCCGATCGCGATCTGCAACAACTCACCGAAGAATTAGCGCGACCGCGCGGCTCGCGCTCGATGGCCAATCATCTGCGAAGCCGCGCGGGCATCGAAGGCGTCAAAGCAGGTTTGCTGCGCGAATTTGCGAGCGACGCATTCGCCGATCCTCGGTTGCTGGCGTCCGCGATCAAGCAGCTCGAGCTCAAAGTAGCGGCGCCGCGGCCCATCGATGAAGCGATCAGCAGCGCCGGTGGCGTACTGTTCGAATCGCTGGACCACCGATTGATGTGTCGAGCGCTGCCGGGCGTTTTTTGCGCCGGCGAGATGCTGGACTGGGAAGCGCCGACCGGCGGCTATTTGCTGACCGCATGTTTCGCCAGCGGGCGAACAGCGGGATTCGGAGCGGTCGGCTGGCTGCAACGACGACCAAGTTAACAGGCACACGGCGATCAGCTCGAACGCGCGGCACGATTGAAGACATACGATGGCGTGACGCCGAACGTGCCGCGAACGTTGTTGGAAAAATGCGCCCGAGTCGGAAAATTCCGCGCTCAAGGCGGTATGGGTGAGCGACTCGCTTAGCTAATGCCGCCCGCATCGCGGCGCGTACGCGATTTCGCATACTGTAGCGTCGATGCGGAAGGGTCTAGCTCCAACCCCCCAGCGCGGCATGACGACACGCGAGCAGCCGCCGGGATTGCATTTCGGCAAACCTATGCTGCGGACTATCGTGACGGAGGCGGATTGGAACCTGAGGTGTGCGGCATTGTTGGCCAACCCGGAGACATAAAGGTCGGCGACGTGGTCGAGCTGAGCGACGTCGGCGTGCGCGGGCCGGAAGCCGCGTCCACCCATGAAAAAGCCCGGTTACCCGGGCTTTTTTTCGTCTAGACGGCGTCCTGTTTATTCGCTCGGACGAATGTTCGATGCCTGGTCGCCCTTGGGACCCGTCGTCACGTCGAACGTAACGCGTTGGTTTTCTTTAAGGGACTTAAAGCCGCTGTCCTGAATCGCCGAGAAATGTGCGAAAAGGTCTTTGCCGCCACCGTCGGGGGTGATAAAGCCGAAACCTTTTGCATCGTTGAACCACTTTACGGTACCTGAGCTCATTTAGATCTTCCTGATCAAAGTTGTGGGAGGGCTTTCGCCGGGGTGCGGGAACTTCAAGAGAAGAAATAAGGAGATCTGAGGACTGCCGCAAACGAAAGCGGTCACTACTAACCAGCAATATCAGCGCTTAAAGAATCCTGCCAAGAGCGTTATACGCCGCTATTTACAATTCGTCAAAAAAACCGCAACGGGATATTCAACTCCACGTCGCAAACTTCACCGCTTTGTGCCACCCGGTAACCCCATTCGCAAACCACTGTTCGCATAGCACGAAACGTTTGTGAGTCTATTGCTGCGCACTGCTACCGCACCTAATCTCTGCACACCTTCTGCTGATTGATGTTCGACGCACGGGGCCAAACGCGACGTTGGAAACAGGGACGACAGAAGAAGCAACCGAGCACGAATCATGCAGTAAAGACCCACGGCGTTGCAGTCAGCCTCCGGCTCACGTTTTATGAAACACAGCGGAGCAAAGCGGTAACGAGAAAACGATGAAAGTTGACACCAAGATCAACGCGAGCACAGTCGGCCGCGTCTTCACGAAGTACGGCTGAATTTAAACATCTTGGGAGAACAACATGAAAGTACAAACCAAGATCAAAGCAGGCACCGGCGGCATGGGCTTCATGTAATTCCAGACTGATGAGTTCCGCGTAGCAGTTAAAAACAAAAACCAGCGCGGAGGGAAATGCGGGCACGAATTATACGACTCGCAACTCCCAGCCTTGAAAGGGACACCAGATGATCGGTGTCCCTTTGTTTTTTCGTGCACATTGGTCATGCCCAGTACAGGTTTCATACCGGATCGCTCCTGAGCCGATTAGTATTTGCAGACCATCCTCTGCCGGCACGCCATAACAGCATCGCGACAATCGCAACGTTGAGCAGATTCCACAGCGTGCCGTTGACGAACGCCGCGCGGTACGAACCGGTGAGGTCGAATATCGCGCCCGACATCCATCCGCCTAACGCCATGCCAAACAATGTTGCGGTGATGATCGTGCCGACTCGCCGGCCGGCCTCGTTGGGTAGGAAATATTCACGTACGATCATCGCGTAGGCGGGCACGATGCCGCCCTGAAACAGGCCGAAGAGGGCGGACACTACGTAGAGTGAGACGAGCCCGTCGAACGGAAGAAACAACATCAACGCGAACGCCTGCAGACTCGATCCGAGCAGCAGCGTACGCAACCCGCCGATGCGGTCGGAGATCCAACCGAACGTGAGCCGGCTCACGATACCGAAACCCAATAACAACGACAACATCTGCGCGCCGCGCGCTGGGCCGTATCCCAAGTCGCTGCAATAGGCGACGAGATGCACTTGCGGCATCGACATCGCAACACAGCATGAAACGCCCGCCACGATCAGCATTGCTTGGAGTGCCGTCGGTGTAAAGCCCAGTGGACGCTGTGAAGCCAATGCGGACACTGAACCTGCCATGCTGGAGCGCGTAATGATCGGACGCCTGCGCAGCGCCAGCGCGAGCAGCGGCATGCTGATTAAGCAGAAGACGCCGATCCAAACGTAAGTCTGCCGCCATCCCACTAGCTGAATGAAATGCTGGATGACCGGCGGCCACACGGTACCGGCGAGATAATTACCGCTGGCGAAAATGCCGACCGCGATGCCGCGGCGGCGCGAAAACCATAACGAGGTGTCAGCCAGCAGCGGCGAAAACGTAGCAGCACTTCCGAAACACCCGATCAGAAATCCCTGGATCAGCACGAACTGCCACAGCGACGAAACGCTGCCGGCCGCGACGTAGCCGAGGGTCAGGCACACCGTGCCGATCAGCACCGGCACCATTACGCCGAATCGATCGGAAAGTCGGCCCATGAAAATACCGCCGAAACCGAAACCGATCATGGTCAGCGTATAGGGCAGCGACGCGGCAGAACGCGCAACCCCGAACTCCGCTTGTACGGCCGGCAGCGCGACGACCACGGACCACATGCCGACGCCGCCGATGGTAGATAGCAACACCGCGGCGGTCAGGCGCAGCCATGCGTAGGTTGACTCTTGTTGCTGCAGCGGATCGCCGCCGGATTCGAGCTCGCGATTCACCGGTGCGCGTTGCTTATTTGCCTTTGAAGTTCGCGATGCGCTTGTCCATAAATGCGCGCCGCCCTTCGATATAGTCTTCGCTATTCATACAGCGGGCAATCGCCGCATCGCCTGCGCCATAGTCACCGTGCGCCTCGATAACGATGTTGATTACGGCCTTCGACGCGGCCATCGACAACGGCGCGTTCGCCGCGAGCTCTTGCGTGAGCTTGGCGACGTAAGCATCGACCTCAGTCGACGGCAGTACCCGGTTAACCAACCCCATGGCGAGCGCCTCGGCGGAATTGAATCGCCTGCCGGTCAGCATGATCTCGCGCGCAGATGCATGCCCGACGGTTTTGACCAGACGATTCATTCCGTGTACGCCGTAGCCGATTCCTAGTCGTGCCGCCGGAACTGCGAAGGTGCTAGCCTCGGACGCATAACGAAGATCGCATGCAAGTGCGATCTCGACACCGCCGCCGATGCAAAATCCGTGGACGAGGGCGACGACCGGTTTGATCGATGCTTCGATCGATTCTTGTGCAGCATCGACGACGCCTTCGTACTCGCGGGTGCCTTTTTCTGACGCACGCCGTTTCTCGAATTCGGAAATGTCTGCGCCGGCCGCGAACGCCAGCTCGCCGACGCCGCGCAACACCACGCAACGAATCTCCGCGTCGGCATCGAAGCGACGCATCGCCTCCGGAATGGCGCGCCACATGTCGCCGTTGATCGCATTGCGCCGCTCAGGATTGTCGAACAGCATCCAACCGACAGCGCCGGTCTGCTCGACGCGCAGTTTGCCTTGACTCATGTTGGTTCCTCAGATGACTTTGGCTGCGCGCAGTGTAGCGATTTCGGGGTCGGCATAACCGAGGTCGCGCAGGATTTCGTCGTTGTGTTCACCGCTCGGTCCCATCGCGCGCTTCATGCGAGCAGGCGTCCGCGAAAGGCGCATTGCCGGACCAACCAAGGATAGCTCATTGCCCTCAGCCGTAGGCACGGCGGCTGCCATGCCCAGGTGCTGTACCTGCGGATCGGCGAAGACTTGATCCATATTGTAGATCGGCCCGCAGGGAACACCGGCGTCGTTGAGCAACGCGATGAGCTTCTCCGATGCGTATCGCCTGGTCAACTCCGACAGCGCTTGATTGAGCGCGACGCGATTCACCGAGCGCAGTTCGGCGCTGGCGTAGGTTGGATTGATGGCAAGCTCGGGCGCGCGCAGCGCATCGCATAGCCGCGAGTAGATCGCGTGGCCTGCCGCCGCAATGTTGACGAAGCCATCGGCCGTCGGATATACGCTGGTCGGCATCGACGTTGGATGGTCATTGCCTGCCTGCTCAGGGACCTCGCCCTCGACGAGCCAACGCGCCGCTTGAAAATCCATCATCGTGATCATCG
>JBDTMS010000346.1:0-5145 GCA_039934195.1 Betaproteobacteria bacterium | reverse complement strand
GCATGTCGTGGATCATACGCTCGAGATCGCGCAATCGCGCCAGCGCCTTCTCCGCGAACCGCTGGCGGTCCCCGTCGGACAGTTGTGCCCGCGCGAGGTTGCCGGTATAGAGCAACGCGGTCGCCAGCGGCGTGCGCAATTGGTGTGCAAGGCCGGCGGCCATCTCGCCCATTGCCGAGAGCTTTTTGTGCCGCTCGAGCTGCTCTCGCATCAGGTAGGCGTCGGTCACGTCGGACAACAGCAGCACGCGCCCGCCGGTGGGATCCAACTGGCTCGCGGAAATACTGACCCAGCGTTGTTCCAGCGCGCCATCACTGCGACGCAGACGCCATTCTTGCGGCGTTCCGGTCGGCACTAAATACTGTGCGGCAACGCCGGTCCATGGTTGATTGAGCACCGGACCACTGAACAATCCGATGGCTGCTGGATTGGCCTCGATGAGCACACCGGCGCTGTCCAGCACCACAACACCGCCTGGCAGCGCGCCGAGCAGCAGCGACAAGCGGCGCGACAACGCTTCCTTCTCATCGTACTGCCGGCGCAGCTCGCCATTGGCTACTGCCAGCTCGCCGGTGAGTCGTCCCGTTTGCTGCTCGAGCTCCTGGTATGCGCTCGATAGTTGAGCGGATGCCTCGGTGAACAGGGAGAATGCCTGCTCGAGTTCCTGCGGAGTGGGCGACTTTACCGGTTCAGACGACTCGACGGGTTCAGGCACTTGGGGCGTATCACTCCAGTTTCGTGGCGCTCGGCAGCATACCAATGCCGCATGGTCGGCAACAGCGTGGCACCGGTTTATGTCCGAGCGCAAGCAGCAGGCAACAGGCGTCCGAGCCAATGCTTGCGGTCGCTGGCGTCGCTCATGCGGCCGTTTGACACCGCTCGAGGTGGGTGCTAAAAGTCGCGCTGCCGCGTGTCTGTGATCAGCGGTTTCCTGGAATCTTCGCAGGAGCATAAATGTTCAGATCGTCCGCTCTAATCGCCTGGTGCAGTGTGGTGGTCGCCTGTTGCAGTGTGCTGGTCGCGTGTTCCAACATGAGCCTGCGCTCGCCTACAGCAACGGCCGCGCTGGCCCCGACTAAAGATAATCAAGCCACCGGCACGGTAAATTTCGTGACAAGAGGCAACGCGGTGATGGTAGATGCCAGAGTCACAGGACTCACACCGGGACTGCATGGGTTCCACATCCACGAGAAGGGCGATTGCCGGGCACCGGACGGTTCGAGCGCCGGCGGCCACTTCAATCCGGACGGCCAGGCGCACGCCGGACCACAGGCTGTCCATCGCCACGCCGGCGATCTGGGCAATCTCAAAGCCGACGCCAATGGCGTCGCGGTTTATCACGCCGAAATCACCGGCATCAGCCTCGCCACAACCGAGGACAGCATCATCGGACGCGCTGTGATCGTGCATGCCGGCACCGACGACTTTACCTCGCAGCCTGCCGGCAATGCGGGCGCCCGCGTCGCCTGTGGTCTGATCAGCAAAAGCGTAGATAAATGGTTCTGATGGCGCGCCACCCTGCTCTGTCGGTGCCGCCGCAACGTTGATCGACTGGCTCACGGAAGGCGACGATTTTCCTCCGCTAGAGCGTGCGCTGCGACGTCCGAACGGCTTGCTCGCCGCGGGTGGTGATCTCTCGCCAGAGCGCCTGTTGGCAGCGTATCGGCGCGGCATTTTCCCGTGGTTCAGTGACGGGGATCCGATTCTCTGGTGGAGTCCCGATCCGCGCATGGTGTTATTTCCGAGCGAGCTGAAGATCGCGCGATCGCTCGCCAAAACACTGCGTAAACGCGACTACGAAGTCCGCATGGACTGCAGTTTTGCTGCAGTGGTGCAAGCGTGCAGCGAGCCGCGTACGGGCCAGGACGGCACCTGGATCACGCCGGAGATTCGCCGGGCCTACACTCAACTGCACACGCTCGGCTTGGCACATTCGGTCGAGACCTGGCGTGACGACCAGTTGGTCGGCGGGCTGTACGGCGTCGCGCTGGGCAGAATGTTTTTTGGCGAATCGATGTTTTCGCGCGCCTCTGACACCTCGAAGATCGCGCTCGTCGCCCTAGCTCGTCAGCTCGACGCCTGGCAGTTTCAACTGATCGATTGCCAGATGAACACGGCCTTGCTCGCCTCTTTCGGTGCGCGCGAGATTCGACGGTCCGAATTCACGCGCCGCGTGGCAGAGTTGGTAAACTGTCCTGGCGTTCCAGGGCCCTGGACGCTGGACACGCCGATAATCGAATCGGCTCAGAAACTTAATCCCGCATGACGCAGCTCAACGATCTGCCGTTTTCGGTATTGCAGTTCTACGCCACCGCGCCGTATCCGTGCAGCTATCTGCCCGACAAGCTGGCGCGCTCGCAAGTTGCGACGCCGAGTCACGCAATCGACACGCAGGTCTATAGTCAGCTGGTGCGCGCTGGCTTCCGCCGCAGCGGTGCGTTCACCTATCGACCGTATTGCGACAACTGCCGTGCGTGCGTGCCGGTGCGCGTGATCGCTGCGGAATTTCATCCCAATCGCTCGCAGCGGCGCGCGCGCGCACGACACGCCGGCTTGGAAGCGCGAATTCTCGATTTGAAATACAACCCCGAACACTACGCACTATATCTCCGCTATCAGGCAACGCGTCATTCCGGCGGCGGTATGGATCACGACAGCCGCGAGCAATACCGGCACTTCCTGCTGCAGAGTAACGTCAATTCCAATCTCGTCGAATTTCGCGAGAACGGCCGGCTGGCAATGGTGAGCATCATCGATCGCCTCGAAGATGGGCTGTCGTCGGTCTATACGTTCTTCGAGCCCGATGTTCCGGGCGGCAGTCTCGGCACGTTCAACGTGCTCTGGCAGGCCGAGTTGTGCGGGCGTCTCAAGCTGCCCTATCTCTACCTCGGTTACTGGATCGCGCAGAGCCGGAAGATGGCATATAAGGTAAATTTCCAACCGATCGAAGGCATGATCAATGGCCAGTGGCAGCGTCTCAAGGCCGATGCGGTTTCCGCCTAGTCGAGCGCGTGCGTGTTGCTCAGCGCCGATCTGCACACATCGCATCCCGGGTAAAGCATCCACCAGCTAAAGCATCCCAGGTAAATGATTACTGAACGGATCACCGTCGAGACCGATGGCCACGTGCTGGCCATCGGCTTGAATCGCGCGGCAAAGCGCAATGCCTTCGACCTGCAGATGTACAGCGAGCTCTCTCTAGCGCTGGGCCAATTGCAGGACGACGCGAACTTGCGCTGCGGTGTTTTGTTTGCGCATGGCGACCACTTCACCGGCGGCATCGAGCTGCCGCAATGGCTGCCGCAATTTCGCGAAGGCCACATGCCGCTGCTGCCTGACGGCGGCGTCGATCCGATCGCGTTCGATCCGCAGCGGACGTTGCGCAAACCACTGGTGATGGCGGTGCAGGGCTGGTGTCTGACGATCGGCATCGAGTTGCTGCTGGCGACCGACATTCGCGTCGCTGCCGAAAACACGCGCTTCGCACAAATCGAAATCAAGCGCGGGATTTATCCGGTGTGCGGCGCGACTATTCGCCTCGTACAGGAGCTGGGCTGGGGCAACGCCATGCGCATTTTGCTCACCGCAGATGAGGTGTCCGCGCAAGAAGCACTGCGCATCGGACTGGTTCAGGAAGTCGTTGCTACCGGCGCGCAATCGCAGCGCGCGCTGCAGATCGCGCACGCTATAGCGCGGCAATCGCCGGTGGGTGTCCAAGCCACCCTCGCGTCCGCGCGCATCGCGCAACGCGACGGTGAAACCGCTGCGATCGCACGTCTGTTGCCGGATATGCAGAAGGTGCTGGAAAGCGCTGATGCGGCTGAAGGTCTGAAGGCGTTTCTCGAGCGGCGTGAGCCGCACTTCTAGCATTAACCCCGCGCGCATCTCGCTGTACCGCCTGCTGCGTCCGTGGCTGTTTCGGCTCGACCCGGAACGCGCGCATCGCTGGACGCTGAGCTGGCTCGACCGCGCGTACGCACTCGGCGCACTGGCGGCGCTCGGCTTCGATACGTCGGCAAGCTCGCGCGGGGAATCCGCACCGGTCACGGTGATGGGCATCGCGTTTCCGAACCGCGTAGGGCTGGCGGCCGGATTGGACAAGAACGCCGAGCACATCGACGCGCTCGCGGCGCTCGGATTCGGGTTCATCGAAGTCGGCACCATCACCCCGCGCCCGCAGCCCGGCAATCCACTGCCGCGAATGTTCCGAATTCCCGAAGCGCAAGCGCTGATCAATCGCCTGGGCTTCAACAATCTCGGCATCGATCGTCTGGTGCACAACATCGCCCGATCGAAGTACCGCGGCGTCCTGGGCATCAATCTGGGCAAAAACTTCGACACGCCGATCGGCAGCGCCAGTCGGGACTACCTCACCTGCATGCGCAAAGCCTATCCGCTGGCAAGCTACTTGACGGTGAACATCTCGTCGCCCAACACGCTCGACCTGCGCACGTTGCAGGAACCCGATGCGCTAAACGAGCTGTTGGCTATTCTCAAAATCGAACAACACGCCCTGGCTGAAAAGCATGAACGCTATGTTCCGCTGGTAGTGAAAATCGCGCCCGATCTGGAAGACGAACAGATTCGCGAGATCGCAAACCTGCTGACCACGCACGGCATCGACGGCGTCATCGCTACCAACACCACGGTGTCGCGCGCCGGTGTGGAACGCCATCGATACGCAGACGAGCGCGGCGGATTGAGCGGTGCGCCGCTGCGCGATCGCGCCACCAGCGTCGTGCGCACGCTGCACGCTGCATTGGGCGAACGCATTCCGATCATCGCTGCGGGCGGAATCGCAAGCGCCCAGCACGCGCAAGAAAAGATCGCTGCCGGAGCCAAGCTGGTTCAGCTCTACACCGGCCTGGTCTACACCGGGCCGCGTTTAATCGAAGATTGCGTGATAGCGCTGCGCAAGCTGGATTTATCGCACGGTTGACCCAATGTGCGTAGATGCGCCGCTCTGCGAGATCGGACACCTCGCGCTGCCAGGTGTGTTGCCCCGCCCCGCGAGAGGAGAGACGTTGGTCTAAGGCTTAGATGCGTCGCGGCCGGCTGGTACACTTGTCGGCCTTTTTCAGTCCACTGCGTTTCGTCGCCGCGAGCGTTTCGCAACCGAGTGTTCGCAACCGAGTGTTCGCAACC
>JBDTMS010000345.1:0-5146 GCA_039934195.1 Betaproteobacteria bacterium | reverse complement strand
TCCGGGTTCAGCTCCAGCACCGTCTGGTACAGATCGATGGCTGCCTGCCACAGCTCCTGCCCGCGCTGCAACTCAGCCTGCACCAACAGCGCGCCCTCGCCCGTTTCGCCGGCGGCGATCGCCAAACGCTCCGACTCCTGCGCTGCCTCCAGCGCGACGCCGCCATTCAAGGTGCCGCCGGTGTCTTGCAAGCGGAAATTAAATGTCGCATAGCCGGCGCCACTGACGCCGGATGCCGGGGTGAATTGCAGGTCGCCGCTTACGATGTTGGCTGCAGAGATCACCTGGCCCGAGCTCACGGCGTTACCGGAGAGCGTGAGACTGCCTGCCGCCGGAAGCGTCGCGATCGTGACGGCAAACAACGCATCGGCCGTCGAATCGTTCGGATCGTTGAACGCGAAATCCGCTGCCACGAATGTGTACGTCGTGTTCTCCGTCGAGGTGACCGTGGTGTCAGCGCCGGCCGGCGCATCGTTCACCGGCGTCACGTCGATGGTCATCGTACGAGCGCTGAGATCGAGATCGACGCCGCCACCGACCGTACCGCCGCTGTCTTGTACCTGGAAGGTGAAGCTCGCGTAGCCGATACCGTTGCCGTTCATGGCCGGACCGAATTGCAGCTTTCCGAGCGCGATGTCTGCGGTAGTGACGAGCTGTCCGGCGCTGACCGAGATACCGTTGTAGAGCAGCACGCCGATGCTCGGAAGGTTCGCGATGCGCACGTCAGCGAAGGTATCGCCCGGACTGTCGTTCGCGTCGCTGAACCCGAAATCCGCGACAGCAAACGTATATCGCGTGTCTTCCAACGTGACGGCCAGGTGATCGGAGCCGATGGGTGCATCGTTGCGGGCCGCCACGCTAATCGCGATCGTGCTGCTGCTCGTTTGCGCGCCGCCGGCGCCGCTGTTGCCTTGATCGTCGGTTGCGATAGTCAAGCTGGCGGCGCCCTGGAAATTCGCGGTTGGTGCGAAGCGCAGTCCATTGAGCGCCGCGTTGATGTTCGCAACCGTTCCTGAAAACGTCACTGCGCTCGTGCCGTTGCCGTCCGAGACGACGATAAGGCCGTTGATTTGCGCCAACGTGATCGTGCCTTGGGTTGCACTCAGCGCGACTTGGATCGCGCTGCTGCCAGCGTCCGCATCGCTCACGACGATAGCGTTGCCGTTGGCTGCGGAGAACACCAGCGTGCTGTCCTCGCCGATGGACTGCGTGAGCGTTGTCGCTATCGAAGGCGCATCGTTGGCCGCGCTCAGCGTAACGGTGCGAGTCGCGATCGCACCGTCGGCGAAGCCGTCGTTGGCGACGAACGAGATCGTGCGGCTGGCGATGCTCGGATTATCGCTCGTGTTTTCGTAAGTCACGCTGCGCAGCGCGGTCTGGTAATCCAACGTGTTAACGATGCCCGACAGCTGCAGCGTTCCGGTTGCCGCATCGAATATTCCCGAGATGCCGAGCTGATCGGTAAAGGCGAGGCGATCCTCGCCGCTGACGTAATTGCCTGCGACGCGCACCGTCGCATGATCGATCGTGGCAGTGTCGGAATCGGTCAGCGTTAGCAGCGCGTCGATTGCGGTCGCGCCATCGTTCTCCGCAACGGCCAGCACCGAGCCCGATGTCAATATCACCGGCGCCACATTGCTCGAGACGTTGATGTTGATGACATCGACGTCGCTGGCATTGGTGACGTTGCCGTCGTTGGTAGCGATCTGCAGCGTCGCGAGCCCGCCAAACGCGAAATCCGGCTCGAACCTCAAGCCCTCCAGCGCGCTGTTCAGCTCGTTCAGATTGCCGGACAACGTAACGGTCGCAGTCCCGCTTCCGGAAATCATAGCGAGACTGCCGATCGCCATCACGGTAACGATCCCGTGGTTGGCGGTCAGCGTGACCTGCAGAGGCGTGCTGCCGGCGTCGACATCGCTCACGGTAATTGCGTTGCCGTTCGCGGCGGAAAATATCAACGTGCCATTTTGTGCGCTGGATTGCGGACCCGGTACGTTGTTGATCGGCCGGTCGTTGACCCCGTTGACAGTAATTGTCACGCTGCTGGTTGTGCTCAGCGGGCCGCCGGATCCAGTGTTGCCTTGGTCGCTGGTCACCAGTTGCAGGCTCGCTGTGCCATTGAAGTTGGCCGCGGGACCGAACTGCAACCCGTTCAATGCGAGATTGATGCTGGTCACCGTTCCGGTGAAAGTCATCGTCGCGTTCGCGCTTCCGTTGCCGGTAACGAACGTGAGGCCGGTCGTTTGCATCAATGTGAGATTGCCGTTCGTCACGGTCAGCGAAACTTGCACCGGCGCCAGATCGGCGTCGACGTCGCTGATCGAAATAACGTTGCCGGCGCCGGACGAGAAGACAAGTGGCGTATCTTCGGGGGTACTCTGTGCAGTGGGCACGGTATTCACCGGCGCGTCGTCGACAGCTGCCACGGTCACCTGCCGGTTGACGGCGGTGCTGGCTTGGATTCCATCGTTCACGCTCACTGTAACCGTACGCAGATTGGTCGACGGTTTCTCGCTTACGTTTTCATACGTGACCGAGCGCAAGGCTGCCTGATAGTTGGCGACGCTTGCGCTGCCGGTGAGGGCGAGCGTGGCGGTTCCTGCAGTCCACGTGCCGGTAATCCCCCACACGTTGCTGTTGTTGAATGCCAGCATATCCTCGGTGCTGACATAGCCGGCACCGATTTGCAGCGTCGCGCCGGCCAGCGTCGTGCTGTCGGAATCGGTCAGCGTAAGCGTGGCGGCCAGCGCTACCGCGCCTGCGTTCTCGGTGTATGCCAGCGAGCCGGGAGGCAGCGTCACCACAGGCGGTACATTGACCGTGAACACCGCCACGAATGCATCGGTGCCGCCGTTGTATGTCGTGTCATTACCGAGCGCCTTCGCAACCCCGCTGCTCGATGCGGTATCGCCTGCGACGTACACTTTGCCGTTGCTGTAGACCCCGGCGTTGCCGTGATCCTGCCCGCTGCCGCCGATCGTGCTGTAGTAAACCAAATCGCCCACGCCGCTCGAGATGGGTGCGACTTGCGCGACGAACGCGTCGGAGGCGCCCGCGCCGGTTGAATTGGTGTAACCGATTACGTAGACGCGCCCCGCTGCATCGAGACCGATGCCATGGCCGCCATCGTCTTTCGCATTGTTTCCCAGTCCAGTGGAGTAGATGAGTTGTGCAGACGCCGTTGCCGCGGGGTCGAGGATCGAAAGGAAGGCATCCTTGCCGCTCGCGTGGACGTGCGCAAACGCACCGGTTGTCACGTCGAAATCGCTGGAAGCGGTCTCGCCGGTGAGATAGATCTTACCGGCTGCGTCGAGTGTGACCGCGTAAGCGATGTCCTGCCCGGTGCCGCCGAGATAGGTGCTGTAGAGCTTGCCCCCGGTGCTGTCTAGTCTGGTAACGAACACATCGATGCCGCCGCCGGATGTCGCCTGATACGCACCCGCGGTGGGGGCGAAATCGTTGGACGACGTCTCGCCGACGACCACCGCGCGGCCTGCGCCATCGACTGCGATGGCGTGACCGATATCCGACGATGAGCCGCCAAGCAATACGGAATAGTCCAGCGCTGTGCCCGCGGCATTGAGCTTTGTGACGAATGCATCGCCCCCGGCATAGCTCGGATCTGCAATGCCCGTGAAATCAGCTGACGACGCAAAGCCGGTCACGTAAGCACTGCCCGAAGCGTCGACCGCAATGCCATTGCCGACATCACCGGAGCCGCTACCGCCCAGGTAGGTCGAGTACAGCAGCGCGTTGCCCGTACTGTTCAATTTGAACACGAACGCATCTTGCGATCCGGCGAGTGAGGCGTCGTATCCGGTAGCAGGTGGGAAGTTGCTCGATTTGGTGTAACCGGTGACATAGGCATTGCCGCTCGAATCCAGCGCGATCGCCATGCCGCGATCGTTTGCGCTGCCGCTGATGTAGGTCGTATACAAACGCGTGCTCAAGTCGGCGAAGAATTGGGTCACGAACACGTCTTCGCCGCTGCCCGTGCCCAGAATCGCGTCCAGCACTCCGGCGGTCGAGCTCGTGTAACCGGCGACGTAGACGTTGCCGGCGGTGTCCACCGCAACACCGGTCGCAAGGTCGGCTGCAGAACCGCCGAAGTACGAAGCGTACGACAGCACCGGATCGATCACGAGCGCGCGGCTGGTGTCGTAGTCCCCGGTCGCAAATCCCACGCTACCGTCAGCAGCGATGACGTAATGGCTGGCCACCGCCTCGCGGCCCGATACACCGTCTTGATAGGCGATCGGCGCTTTGAATTGCACCGTATGTCCGGCGTCATCCAGAGTCAGTACCAGATCGCCGTTGTCGGCGATCGCCACGCTTTGTGCGCCGCCGAATCGCAGTTGAATGGCGCCGGCGTTTGCATTCGGATTGACGATGAAATCGTACTCGAGCTGACGCTGCGTTCCGTAGTAGCGCAGATCGATGCCATCGTAAATATTTTCGTAGCGGATCGCGCCGTAGTTAGCAATATCTTGATGCCACTGCTCTGCGCTGCCGACCAGATAGTTCGTCTTCGAACGAAGCAGCTCTTCAGCTTGGCCGGTGACGTTGGCGTTCTTGCCGACCACCTCCAGATGCACAAGCGCGGTAGCGCTGCCGTTGTCGACCGCAATCGTGACATCGCCGTGATCGAGTCCGACCGCGTAGTCGCTGCCGTGCGAGATGAAATCGAAGCCGCCACCGGCCTGTCCGACGTCCGCTTCGAATACCAGAGGCGTCATCGCAATCACTGCGGCCGTGTCGGATGAAGTCACCGTCGCGCCAGTGGCATTCATGGCCGGCGCCGGCATGACCGTTTCTTCGTGCGGCTCATCTTGCAGCAGATGCGCCCACATGCTCTGCTCGTACGAACTTACGATACCGTCGGTGTCGATCTGTCCAGTGTGATATTCCAGATTCCAGTCGCCGCCCATGCTCCCGCTGCCAGTCAGATCGACGCTTGCTGCGACATCGGCGCCGCTCAGCCGTGCCAATGCGTCGACCATCGCTATACCGTCTGGCGTTTGTGCGACATCGCACCCGTATAGCAACACGTCGCCGTCCGCAGAAAGTGCGCTTGCCCAACTTTGGATCTGCGCGGCATTGCGGTCGATGACATTTGCATTGATCTGCGTGCCGCCGACCTGAATGT
>JBDTMS010000344.1:0-5149 GCA_039934195.1 Betaproteobacteria bacterium | reverse complement strand
TTGAGCGACAGGTGAATCGCCCCATCATACATTTCTCGCACGCCAACGGTTTTCCTGCACCGTGCTACGCCGCTATGTTTGCCGAGTTGGATAACCGCTTTCGCATCGGCTATCTGGATCGCATCGGGCACGATCCGCGGTATCCGGTGAGCGACGGCTGGGACGCTCTCGTGGCGGAACTCATCGCTGCTATCGAGCACCGCTACCAGGAGCGGGTAATCGGCGTTGGTCATTCGCTCGGTGGATTTCTCACTGCGATGGCCGCAGCGCAACGCCCAGATCTATTCGATGCCGTGATCTTGCTAGATGCACCAATCCTCGCGCCGTTTCAAGGCAGCGCCATTGGATTGATCAAGCGTATCGGACTGATCGACCGCATCGTCCCCGGCGCCTCTCGCAAACGCCGCCGATCAGAATGGCCCGACCGAGCGGCGGCGCTGGCGCACTTTCGTCGTCGCAAACTGTTTTGCAACTTCGCGCCCGAGTGTTTGCTCGACTACGTGCGCTACGGTATCGTAGATGGCGATGCGGGCGTGCACCTGTGGTTCGATCCGGACGTCGAGTATCAACTCTATCGAACCATACCGCACAACATCGCAACCGCAATCCGAAAGCTACAGGTCCCCGGTGGCTTTATTGGCGGCACCAGCTCGGCACTTTTGCATCGCGTCGGACTCGCGTACACACGCCGACGATTTCGTCTCGGATTGGTCGCCGGCGATCATCTTTTTCCGTTTCAAATTCCACAACTCGGCGCGCGCGCAATCGTTCGCATGGCACGCGATCTTGGAGCGCTATAAACTGCACGGCTTTGGCAAACAGCCGAGTTCGCGAGACAAGGGAGAAGACATGGCAAAGAAAAACAGCGCCGCCGTGGGCGTGATCGGACTTGGTTCAATGGGTCTTGGCGTTGCGCGTACGCTGCTCAAGAAGGGATTTCAGGTGCACGCATTCGACGTGCGCCCCGAGGTCTTGAAAGCATTTCGGCGTGAGGGCGGCACACCGGCGTCGACACCGGCGGAAGTCGGTGCGAACGCAGCGGTCGTCATCGTTCTCGTGGTGAACGCCGATCAGACTGAGCAAGCGTTGTTCGGGCGCGACGGCGCCGTAGCGCAGATGGCACGCGGGTCGGTCGTCATAGCGAGCAGCACGGTTGCACCGGCATACGCCGAAGAGCTTGGCAAGCATCTGGCTCAACATGAGATACACATGATCGATGCACCGGTAAGCGGCGGCGCGGCCAAAGCCGCGACCGGCGAGCTGTCGATCATGGGCTCCGGTTCACCAGCCGCGTTCCGTCAGGCGCGCCCAGTACTCGACGCGATTGCCGCCAAGGTCTACCGGTTGGGTGAAGAGCCCGGGATGGGATCGAAGGTCAAGATGATCAATCAGCTGCTCGCCGGTGTGCACATTGCTGCCTCTTGCGAAGCGATGGCGCTGGGCATCCGCGCCGGCGTCGATCCCAATGTCTTATACGAGGTTATCTCGAACAGCGCGGGTTCGTCCTGGATGTTTCAAAACCGCGTGCCGCATATTCTTGCGGGCGACTACACGCCGCTGTCCGCGGTGAACATTTTCGTGAAGGATCTTGGGATCGTTCTCGACTCTGCGCGCAAAGCGACGTTTCCGCTGCCGCTCACGGCGACTGCGCATCAGATGTTTCTGATGGCAGGCGCATCGGGGTTCGGACTGGAAGACGATTCGGCAGTGGTAAAGGTGTTCCAGCAGATTTCGGGCATTGCGCTGCCGGCGAAACGCTCTCGCGCAAAACCGACGGCACAACGTGGTAAGCCCGCTGCGAAGAAGGTGGCCCGGGCCAAGAACTGAGGCGTCGCCGTCGCTGGACTACGCAGCGTGGTTTAGTCGGGTTAGCGTCCCCGATTGGTACGCACACCACGCCGATCAGGTTTGCTCCTTGCCCTCGCGGCGAAGCTGATAGCGGATGAGCTCGATGCTTTCTTCGACACTGCTCATATTCGGATTGATTTCCAGCGCTCGCTCGAAATAGTCCAGCGCGCTCTCCAGCTCGCCGCGCCGAAGATGGATCAATCCGTAGCCTGACAAGGCGCCGAAGTGATGCGGATTGCGCTTGAGCACCTCGTCACAGTCCTTGCTCGAGAGATCGAGATCGCCGGTTAGGTAATAAGCAGTCGCCCGCTTGTTCCAGGCTTCCGCAAAATCGGGCTTGCGCTCGATGATCCGCGTGAAAATTTCCAGCGCTTGCGCCATGCGCCCCTCATTCATGTAGCGAATGCCGGATTGCAGGAGCTCATCTACGCTGGTGTCTCCCGAACGGCCCCACAATTTCCACACTGCGGTCTCGGCTTCGCTTCGCACATCGGTGTCGTCATCGCGAAGCGCTTCGAGCAAGGATTCTGCGTCAGCCTGGCTGCCGAGACGCGCAAGCACATTGGTCGCGTCGCGGCGTTGCGCCGCTTCGGGGCTCGACAACGCGTGCAATGCATCTTCTCGGGTCTCGATTCCGCCCGCGGACGAGCTGCGAGGTAGCGCCAGCACAAGGCCAAGCAAGCAAACAGCGAATTGCGCAGCCAATGAGATGGTCCGGTAGTTCATGGAAGCTCCGCGAAGCATTCGCTCAGTCTTGGTAACTGCATTCCGACTAAGCAATCGATGTAGCCACGTTACGAACGCGAATCAATGACGCCCATGATGCAACGCCCCTCAGGCGAAGGATTCGATATCGTGCCTTATGCAACATGGCAGTTGGTCATGGTTCGAACATACGAGACACTGCCATAGTTCCGCCCAGTGCCTCTAATGCTTGACCTGGGATTGCTCTGATATTCATGCTGGGTTGCTCTAATGGTAATGCAAGGTTGGCCTAATGCAAGCCTGGGTCGTTCTACTGGTCATGTCGGATCGCCGCGCACTTTCGCAAACCTGCGTGCACTCCGATAGAGCGAAGCAATCCCGCACATTATGCCGGGCACCATTTCAGTTCGCTTCGAATCCTGCTATGACCTGCTAATCTTACGCATTCGCGCTTTCTTTCGGAGCTGTTATGAACGAGGCATCCGCTCGCTTGTTGCAAATCGGTGCACTACTGCCACCGGCAACTATTGGCATGACGCTGGACGAAGTCGACACGCCTGCCTTGCTGCTGAACCTGGACACATTCGAGCGGAATCTGGCGCACCTGCCGCAATCGTTGCACGGCTTCAGTGTGCGGATACGGCCGCACGCAAAGTCGCACAAATGTCCGGAGATAGCCATGCGCCAGATTGCACACGGCGCGGTCGGCGTCTGCTGTCAGAAGGTGAGCGAAGCAGAGGCGCTGGTTGCAGGTGGTGTGCCCGATGTGCTCGTTGCAAATGAGGTCGTCGGCCCGCAGAAAATCGCTCGGCTGGCGACACTTGCGCGAGGTGCGCGCGTCAGCGTGTGCGTAGATGATATAGACAATATAGCGGGCCTCGGCGAGGCCGCGCATCGAGCGGGGTCAACGCTGCACGTATTGGTTGAAATCAACGTGGGCGCAAATCGCTGCGGCGTCGAGCCGGGCGATAGCGTACTGCCGCTGGCGCAAGCAATCGCGCGTCACGAGTCGCTGCACTTTGCTGGACTGCAGGCCTATCACGGCGGGGCGCAGCACTTGCGCACGCCGGCAGCGCGACAGCAGGCGATCGATGAAGCGATCGGCGAAGTTCGCAGAACGCTTTCGGTATTGCAAGCCGCCGGTTTGCGCGCCGAGACCATCACCGGCGCTGGCACCGGCACGTATCTGCTCGAAGCTCAGAGCGGTATCTACAACGAGATCCAGCCGGGTTCCTATGTCTTCATGGATGCGGACTATGGCCGCAATCTGGATGGCGGCGGCGAGCCTGTCCGAGAATTCGAGCAAAGCTTATTTATCCTCGCCACGGTCATGAGCCATACCGCGCCAACGCGGGCAGTCGTCGATGTCGGCCTCAAGGCGCATAGCATCGATTCCGGGATGCCGCTCGTGTTCAACCTCCCTGGCGTGCGGTATACGCGAGCATCCGACGAACATGGCGTGCTCGAGCTCGACGTGCCGCGCGCCGTGCGACTTGGTCAGAAGATCAAACTTGTCCCCGGGCATTGCGACCCCACCGTTAATCTCTACGACTGGCTGGTCTGCTACCGTGGCGATCGCGTCGAAGCGCTGTGGGCGATTGCAGGACGCGGCGCGTTTTATTGAGCGACCCGCGCCAGCACAGTAAGTTGCGCCTGCGCGTCGTCCGCATCGCGTATCCGCGCAAGCCTTACACTTGCCCTTTATCCTTGCCCCTGAGCGACGCATGGCCACGCCCAAGTCCTACCAGTTCGATACGCTGAGCCTGCATGCAGGACAGCAGCCCGATCCGCAGCATGGCGCACGTGCGCAGCCGATCTACTTCACCACGTCCTATGTATTCAAAGACACCGACCAGGCAGCCTCCTTGTTCAATATGGAACGCGGCGGGCATGTCTACAGCCGGATAAGTAATCCGACCAATGCGGTTCTGGAAGAACGCGTAGCCGCACTCGAAGGCGGCGTCGGCGCTATCGCTACTGCAAGCGGACAGGCCGCGTTGCATCTAGCGATTGCGACGTTGATGGGCGCGGGCTCACATATCGTCGCGTCGCGCTCGTTGTACGGCGGCTCACATAATTTGCTGCACTACACGCTGCCGCGCTTCGGCATCGAAACGACCTTCGTCGATCCGCGCGACGTGGGCGCCTTTCGCAACGCCATTCAACCGAACACGAGGCTGGTATTCGGCGAGACGCTGGGCAATCCTGGACTCGATGTGCTCGATGTACCGAGCGTTGCCGAAGTTGCGCATGAAGCAGGTTTACCGCTGCTGGTTGATTCGACTTTTACGACTCCGTATCTGATGCGCCCGTTCGATCTCGGCGCCGACTTGCTGTTTCATTCAGCCACCAAATTTCTCGGCGGGCACGGTGTAGCAATCGGCGGTGTACTGGTCGACGGCGGGGGTTTCGATTGGGAAGCGTCCGGACACTTTCCGACCTTGACGCAACCCTACCCGGGCTTTCACGACATGGTGTTTACCGAAGAATCGACGACCGCAGCGTTTATGCTGCGCGCGCGACGCGAAGGCCTGCGCGATTTCGGCGCCTGCATGAGCCCGCAAAACGCGTTTCAGATTCTGCAGGGAATCGAAAC
>JBDTMS010000343.1:0-5165 GCA_039934195.1 Betaproteobacteria bacterium | reverse complement strand
CGTGGACCTGGTATTTCGCGGGGTCGACCAGGGCATATCGCCGATGTTGTTGATGTCGTGGTTCGGCACGCTCGCCTATACGTTTCAGATCTATTTCGACTTCTCGGGTTACTCGGACATGGCGATCGGCATCTCGTTGATGTTTGGCATCCGGCTGCCGATCAATTTCAATTCGCCGTACAAAGCCACGAGCATCATCGATTTCTGGCGGCGCTGGCATATCTCGCTGTCGACTTTTTTGCGCGATTATCTGTACATCCCGCTGGGCGGCAGTCGATCGGGCAAAGGCAGGCGCTATCTGAATCTCATGGCGACGATGCTGCTCGGCGGTCTGTGGCACGGTGCCAGCTGGAGCTTCGTTCTTTGGGGTGCGCTACATGGTGCTTTTCTGGTTATCAATCAAATGTGGCGGAAGTTAATCGGTTCAGACGGTGCGTCGGCAAAACCGGGACGCTTAGCCGGCGCGGCCGGTTGGCTGGTCACATTCGTGTGCGTCTGCTTTGCGTGGGTCTTGTTCAGAAGCAGCTCGGTGTCCACCGCAGTTAGCATCTTCAAAGGCATGCTGGGACTCAACGGGCTGTCGTTGCCGAAACGACTGGTTCCGCAATTCAGATGGCTCGAGCCGTATATGAACGTTCAGTTCTCCGAGGTGTTTCAGGGCTTGCCGACATTCGACATCAAGCCGTTGATCGGCTATTTGGCACTGGCGATGCTCATTGCGTTTACTGCGCCCAACTTGAATAGTTTTAGTCGCGAGCCGCACCGCTACTGGAGCGTGTATGCGCGCTCACCCAAGCTCGCAATCGCACTCGGTGCGGCCGGCGGCGCGCTGTTCGTATTCTGCGTTGCCACGTTGGATAAGGTCAGTCCATTTCTCTACTTCCAGTTCTAGTCCGCATGCCGCGCGGCGCCGGGTTTGACGATGTCCGCAATCGGGACAGCGTCGAGTTGCAACCGCAGTCGTCAGCTCGGGTGGGCGCATGAGTGACGACATCGCATCCAGCGATCGCAGATCGCCGCGTCTATTCCTCTTCGCATTTGCGTTGTCTGCGCTGTTGCTGGGCGCGACACTGGCCGTCCTCGACAAACTATGGGGGCCTGTCGTCGGCGACCTGACCCGGCTGGGAGGCTTTCCCGAGCGAGAGTTTGCTGCCCGCAAGCCGCACACAGACACACTGCCGCCCGCGCGCGTGGAGCTTGCCGATGCCGACATCATCGTTCTGGGCGACTCTTTCAGCGGCCGCGGCGTATGGCAAGCACGCTTCGCAAAATACGACCAGCGAAAAATAATCACCTACTATTTCCCGAACGTGGGATGCATCTCCAACTGGGTCGCGTGGGTTCTCGCGCAGCGGCTGAAGCCGAACAGCGTGGTGGTGATCGAGATCGTCGAGAGAACGGTCGTAAGATCGTTTCGGTATCTGGAGGCGTGCGCGAAACAAACGCCGAAGTCGACGTGGGAGATCGCCTCGACGCACGCCGACGCCAAGCCGCCGATGCAGCGGTTTACCCTCATCCACAATCCGTTCTACGTACTGGAATCCACCTGGCACTATTTCCGGCACCGCATCACCAGCAAAAAATTCACCTCCGGCAAGGTCATCGATGCACCGCTGCGCAACCGGCAGCTGCTCACGAATAACAGGTCGGACCGGCTGCTCTATTACTCCGATGAAGAAGAAAAGAGCGAGTGGACCAGCAAAGACATCGCGGACACGCTGAACAGCTTCGCGCAAATAAAAGCGCAGTTCAAAAGCATCGGGGTCAGCGTGTTCGTCGTCATGATTCCCGACAAAACGGCGGTGTACCGCGATTACATGGTGCAGCCAGTGGTGCCCAAATTCGAGCTCGCCGACCTGCTCGTCGAACAGCAGCTTGCGCCGTTTAATCTTACCGAGCAGCTGAGAGGGATCGTGGCGCAGACGCCGGACTTGTTTCTACCGAATGACACGCATTTCGGGGACGAAGGCTACGGCTTCCTGGCGAGCTTGATCGCTCGCGAAATTCACTGACCTGTTGGCAATACAAGCGCGCAGTTTCCGGGACACTGCGCACGCGGGTCGATCTTCCCACGCGCTACTTACGCTACGGCCTTCCGGCGCGCTAGCAATAATCTCGATCTGCGATCGCGACGCTCATCGCCATTTTTCCGCACTGCGCTAGCAGGGCAATTGCGACGTCGCGAGCGTCGCTGATGCAGTGCGCTACGGTCAGACCGCTGCGTAGCGTCGCCCGGGTTTTGTCCGCTCGTACATGCGGCAGCCGGTCCCGGCCGTTGCCTCTTCGACATTTACATCTGCGTCCTGCACGCGCCCGCCGTGCAGCAGTACACTCCATTTCGGTTGACCAGCGTCACGGTCAACCGCGATGCCCGGGTTCGTTTGACCTGCACGGGTCGCATGCGGACCTCGAGCATGATCCAACCTTACAACGATGTCGATAACTGTAACCAGCAAAACAGGAGGAGATATGTGGGAGGATTTTGAGGTCACACGCAGGCGTTTTATGAAATTGGGCGGCGAGGCTTTTATGTTGAGTCTGGTGCTCGGCACGGGGCTCGCACCGTTCACCAAGCCCGCCTTTGCCGGACAGCTGGAAGTCTTGACCGATGAAGAATCGGCCACGTTATTGTCTGTCGCACGAACGCTGTTTCCGCATGACACGGTGCAAGACGCCTACTACATGAACGTCGTGGCGGCGATCGACGCGAAGTGCGCCAAGGACGAGAAGATGCGCGCGATGGTGAAGGAGCGCGTAGTCAAATTGAATACCGCGCTGGGTATGCCGTTTACGCGAGCCGACGAGACCGCACGCACGAATCTGCTGCGAACGATGGAGAAGTCCGACTTTTTTCAGCTCGCCTACACCGAGACGCTGAACAACCTCTACGGCAACCACGAGATCTGGCAGAAGTTCGGCTACGAAGGCGCGTCCGTCGAGCAGGGCGGCTACCTCGAGCGCGGATTCGACGATATCGCCTGGTTACCGAAGTCATAGGGGGAGATCAACATGGCTAAGTTCGATTACAACGATGACTCGGTAGTCGTGATCGTCGGGTCCGGCGCGGGCGGCGGTACGCTGGGCAATGAGCTCGCGCAGAAAGGCGTGAAAGTCGTCTGCCTAGAAGCCGGGGCGCGCCTCACGTTGGGCGACATCAAAAACGACGTCGGCGAGATGTTCATGAAGCTGTCGTGGCTCGATCCCAGAGTGGGAACCGGCCAGCTGCCTGCCGGCCTGCCGGCGTGGATCTGCAAGACGGTCGGGGGGACGACCGTCCACTGGGCCGGCGCCTCGCTGCGATTGCAGCCGCACGAGTTCAAGACGCTGACAACGTACGGCGCCATCAAGGGCGCGAACCTGCTCGACTGGCCGATCGGTTACGACGATCTGCTCTCGTACTACGAGCGCGCGGAAGACAAAATGGGGACCACCGGCACTAACGGTCGCCCGCGACTGCCGGGCAACAACAACTTCAAAGTGCTGGAGTACGGTGCGCGCAAGATCGGTTATCGGGACGTACACACCGGCAACATGTCGGTGAACTCGCAGGAGTACGCCGGCCGGCCGGCCTGTCGTCAGATCGGTTTTTGCATGAGCGGCTGTGCGATCGGCGCCAAGTGGTCGACCTTGTACACCGAAGTGCCGCAGGCCGAAGCGACCGGGAATTACGAGATTCGCCCGGAGTCGATGGTGGTGAAGATCAACCACAACGCTAGCGGTAAGGTCACCGGTGTCGTGTACGTCGATAAAGACGGCGCGATGCAGGAGCAGAAGGCGCGCGTGGTTTGCGTAGCGGGCAATTCGATCGAAACGCCGCGGCTGTTGTTGAACTCGTCGTCTGCGAAGTTTCCGCAGGGGCTTGCCAATTCATCGGGTCAGGTCGGCAAAAACTATATGGCGCACATGACAGGCGGTGCCTACGCGATCATGCCCGGTCCGGTTTATATGCATCGGGGCACGCAGATGGCCGGCATCGTGCGGGATGAAGATGGCTTCAAACCCGAGCGCGGTTTCGCAGGCGGCTATGAATTGGAGACGATACCGGCGTTCGGCATGCCGGGCTTTCCGAGTTACGCAAAGCCCGGCGGCTGGGGGCGCGAGTATGCGCAGGATATCGAGCGGTACCGCAACGCCGCCGGCCTGTGGATCGTCGGAGAAGATTTGCCGCAGGAGAGCAATCGCATCGCGCTGGATGCCAAGGTGAAGGACAAGAACGGCATGCCGGTGGCAAACGTACATTATCTCGATCATCCGAACGACACGGCGATGCGCAACCACGCATGGAAGCAATCGGTTGCGCTGTACGAAGCCGCGGGCGCGACGAAAGTCTATACGCGCATGCCGTTTCCATCGACGCACAACATGGGCACGTGTCGGCAAAGCGCAGCGCCGAAAGATGGCGTATGCAACGGTTTCGGCCAGACCCATGACATCGGCAATCTGTACATCTCGGACGGCAGTCAGTTCACTAGCAGCGCGGCGGAGAATCCGACCTTGACTATCGTGGCGTTGGCGATCCGGCAGGCGGAGAGCATCGCAGATCGGATGACGAAGAAGGATTTGTAAGCGCAGGGCAGGAGAGGGCGCCGCGAGGCGCCCTTTTTTTTGGTGGCTGTGCGCAAGAGAGATCCGGTAGCTGTTATCTATCGAGCATCGACCAACCCCGCATAATTTCGGGTTGCGAAATAGCGTTTGCTCGACTCGTATGCGCGTGCGTGTCGGACACCGATGTTTAGCGACAGCGAGGTTGTTCAGGCGCAAAGGTGTCAGCCTGGGCGCACAGTGCGCGTTGCAGTGGTACAATTTTCGCCGCGAAAGGTAGCAGCAATGGCGGGCGGATTTTCTTGACAGGTCTTCAGTGTTTGTCTATAAAGCCACCGCTTCCGTTGTCGAAGGCGAGGTCAAGCTAGGTCACGAGTTGACGTCACCATCAGGCCCGGAGCGAAGCGCGAGTTGGTGGGCTGCACGTTCAAACCTCGATAGTCCAGCCCGCTGAAATGTTGTGGCGCCAGCGGCGCTGCACCCAAGCATCAAGCCTCGTCCCCATCGTCTAGAGGCCTAGGACATCGCCCTTTCACGGCGGTAACCGGGGTTCGAATCCCCGTGGGGACGCCAGCAAAATCAATGTATTACGATCCATCTGGTTCGTGAACGAGCCATCTTAG
>JBDTMS010000342.1:0-5171 GCA_039934195.1 Betaproteobacteria bacterium | reverse complement strand
TGTGATGGGCACGCATGCTGGTCAGATTGGTGAAGACGATGCTGGCCAGCGATGTCCCGAGCGCCAGGTGGACGACGCGATCGTCCGGAAAATGTTGTGCGGTAAATATGAATACCAGCAGCGGGACCAGGATGACGCCGCCGCCGATGCCCAGCATGCCGGCGAGGAAACCGACGAGCAGACCAAGCAGCAAATAGACGGCCCACCACGCTTCGGGAGACCACGCGTCCACGGCGGGTCAGCGCTTAGAGATGCGGTCCAGCTGTTTCAGAATGAACTTCCATTCATTCGCTGTCACTTCGGTAATCGACAGCCGATTGCCTTTTTGCAGCGTGCGCATTTGTGCGAGTTGCACCTGCGCGCGCATTACCTGCAGCTCCAATAACGGCGTCTTACGCACAAGTCGCACGTCGACGTTGAACCAGCGCGGCTTGTCTTTCGTAGAAGCTGGATCGAAGTATTCGCTCTTACGATCGAACTGTGTCGCGTCCGGGTAGGCGAGCTTGCTGATCTCGACGATGCCTGCGATGCCCGGTTGCGGACAGCTCGAGTGATAGAAAAAAGCTTGATCGCGCAACTGCATCTCATCGCGCATGTAGTTGCGCGCTTGATAGTTGCGCACGCCCCACCAGGCCGTTTGCTGATGAGGCGCTGCGGCCAGATGATCGATCCCGTAGACGTCGGGTTCGGACTTCATCAACCAATAGCGCACGCGGATCCTATTGTCTGTTGTGCGCTTGCTCGGCAAACGCCCTTTATTTTTTCACGACCGATTCAACGATAGAGGAAGCGCTGCGGCCTCGTCAATGCATGCGCTGCGCAACGTTTGCCAAGTACTGCCGCCCGCACCCATGAAACAAAAAAAGAAGAGCGGCATGCCGCTCTTCTCGAATGGGGCGCCCCCCGCAAATGCCGTCAGGCCGAATATCTTGAACCTTAGGCTCAAGGTGGTCGCTTTCCGAGCACATCAGGCGCTTCCTATCGGACGCGCACAACAGCACTACTAGAGGCCGCAACCGGGCTCACCACATTGGTTCAAAGAATTTACAGCCTAGACAAACACAGCAGGGGGCAACTTTGATCTTCGGACGTAGGAGACGAAGCTTGAATCGCTTGCGCACGCGAGGTGACATTGAACGCAAGGCGCTAACCGAGCCTCCTAGAACAAATCCTCTTGTGCGGACATCGCGTCGTCTATCGTTGCCGCCATTTTTTGCATTCTACGCCGATAGGTTTCATTGTCAAAACCGCCCGCCGAGCGTATCGAGAGCAACTCGTGCGCGATGTTCAGCGCAGCCATGATCGCAACGCGTTCGCCGCTGAGTACCTTGCCGTTGTCACGTATCTCGCGCATCTTGGCGTTGAGGTATTCGACCGATTGCAACAGCTCAGCCGTCTCGTCCTCGCTGCAAGCGATGCGTAATGTGCGGTCCAGAATAGTTACTTCGACGCCGAGCCCTTCCGGCTTCATCCCTCTGCCTCGGGGAGCCTTGCCAGCAGAGTCTCCAGCCGCGCCCGTGCGCTGTCGATTTTTTCTGTCAGCTTCTTGTTGCTGCTCTGCGCTGCGGCCAGTTGCTGCCGTAATTCGTGGTTGTCTGTTTGTAGGCGATGACATAGCTGTACCAGCTGGCTGAGTTTTTCGTCGAGGCTGTCGAGCTCGGCTTCCATCGACGCACTATAGAGATAAAAATCTTGTGAAGTCAACTGGTAACGGATCGGTCTGAATGTTCTTTAGTAATCCAAGCAAGCCACCGCTAGAGCCGGTTTTCGGCGATATTTGTCGGCAGTTGGACGAAACGGAATTCCCGCGTTAGCGGCGGTGCCAGCAATGTGCAGCATCACGCGGTCCAGCAGTTTCATCGGTCGCTGGGGGAAGTCCTTGAGTGAAGCATGCAGGTAACCGTTTGGCTGCGCCCTTTAATGCGACGCGCGCGATCTAACCTAACTCGATCGGCGATGCGACCGGCTGGCCTTGAATTTATCGAGACGAGTGTTAAGGTGCGGCCATGACGGGACCTCAACTCTATCTGCGGCTGGTAGGCCACGTGCGCCCGTACTGGCGCATCTTCGCCATATCCATCGTCGGCATGCTGGTTTCGGCAGCGACGGAAGTCGCCCTGCCAGCGGCGGCGAAGCCGTTTCTCGACGGCACGTTCGTCCACAAAGATCCGGTCTTGATGCGCTGGATTCCAGTGCTGCTCATCGGGCTGTATCTCGTGCGCGGGCTCGGCGCGTTTGCCGGGCAGTATGCGAGCAGCTGGGTGGCGATGCGCGTGATCATGGATTTGCGCCAGAGAATGTTCGGCAAGCTCCTGGCGCTCCCGCTGAACTATTTCTCGAATAACTTGAGCGGCAAGCTGATTTCGAAATTTACCTTCGACGTTGCGCAGATCGCCGTCGCGGTGACGTATGTCGTTACCGTGCTGGTGCGGGACTCGGTGACGATTGTCGCCTTGATGGCGTATCTGCTTTGGCTGAACTGGCAGCTCACCTTGATTACGTTCGTCATGATTCCGCCGATCGCGATCGTTGTACGCTTGTTCAATCGCCGCCTGCGCGGGCTTACACGGCAAACGCAACAGTCGATGGGTGAGATCAACCACGTTCTGCAAGAAACGATGGACAACCAGAAGGTCGTGAAGATTTTCGGCGGCCAGGCGTACGAGTCGCATCGCTTCGGCGATGCTGTCAACCGGGTGCGGCGTCTGTTGGTCAAGGAGCAGTCCGCCGCAGCGGCTAATGTTCCTATCGTGCAAATGCTCGCGGCAATCGCCGTGAGCGTTGTGATCTTTCAGGTGACACTGGACGTGCAGGCCGACCGCACGACCGTCGGCGGATTCGTGTCTTTCATCGCAGCGATGCTGCTGGTCACCTCACCTCTGAAGCGGCTGACTGGAATCGGCGAGCACATCCAACGCGGCTTGTCGGCGGCGGAAAGTGTGTTCTCGCTGGTGGACGAAATGCCGGAAGACGATCGCGGAACGATCGAGCTTGGGCGCGCGCGGGGCGACATTCGCTTCGTCGATTTATCGTTTACCTATCCCGAGGCCGACCGTCCGGCGCTGCACGGGATCAACCTGGCCATTGCCGCAGGCGAGACAGTGGCGTTGGTCGGCCAATCGGGCAGCGGCAAGACGACGCTGGCCAATCTGGTACCGCGGTTTTTTCATTCGACATCCGGACGAATCCTGATCGATGGGCACGACACGGAAGAAATTCGGCTCGCGAGTCTGCGTGCGAACATCGGACTCGTGAGCCAGGACGTTACGCTGTTCAACGACACAATCGCTGCGAACATCGCTTATGGCGGCAGGGTCGATGCGAGCACGGACGAGATCGCGGATGCCGCGAAAGCCGCCCACGCGTGGGAGTTCATCCAGGCATTGCCGCAGGGGCTGCAGACGCTGGTCGGCGAAAATGGCGTGAAGCTCTCGGGCGGACAGCGGCAGCGACTGGCGATTGCGCGAACGCTGTTGAAGAACGCGCCGATCCTCATCCTGGACGAGGCTACCTCCGCGCTCGACTCGGAATCAGAACAGCACGTGCAGGCGGGATTGGATGCGTTGATGCAGGGCCGCACCACGCTGGTGATTGCGCATCGCCTGTCCACCATCGAGAAAGCGAGCCGCATCGTGGTGCTGGACAAGGGCCGCATCGTAGAGATCGGGACGCATCGTGAGCTGCTTGCACGCGGCGGCATCTACGCGCGGCTCTATCGCATCCAGTTCACGCAAGATTCAGCGACCGATCTGGTGACGCAAGTTGCGAAGTAAGAAGCGAGGCGCAAGGTTAGTGCGCCTCGTCCCAGTTGCTGCCGATGCCCAGATCGACAACGAGCGGAACATCGAGCGCAGCGACATCGATCATCAATCGCGGTAACTCTGCTTGCAGCAGTGCGAGCTCATCGTTGGGCGTCTCCAGCACCAGCTCATCGTGCACCTGCATGAGCAGCCTGGTCTCGAGCTTATTGTCGAGCAGCCAGCCGTGCACCGCGATCATCGCGAGCTTGATCAGATCGGCCGCCGTGCCTTGCATCGGCGCGTTGATTGCCGCGCGCTCCGCACCTTGCCGGCGCTGGCTGTTCGACGCGTTGATGTCATTCAAAAATAAGCGCCGCCCGAACACCGTCTCGACGTAGCCGGCGACATGCGCGGTTTCGCGCGTGCGCTGCATGTACTGAGCAACGCCTGGATAGCGCGCGAAATAGCGGTCCATGTACTGCTGAGCTGCGCTGCGCTCGATGCCTAAATTGCTCGCTAGGCCAAACGCAGACATGCCGTAGATCAATCCGAAGTTGATAATCTTTGCGTAGCGGCGCTGCTCGCCGGTGACATCGTTCGGGTCAGTCGAAAAAATCTCCGATGCAGTTCGACGATGCACATCTTCTCCCGAGGTGAACGCGGCCAGCAGACTCGGATCTTGCGAAAGATGCGCCATGATGCGCAGCTCGACTTGCGAATAATCCGCCGAGACGATCTTGAATCCGTCCGGCGCGATGAACGCCTCGCGGATGCGTCGACCTTCGGCGTTGCGAATCGGTATGTTCTGCAGATTCGGCTCGTTACTCGAGAGACGCCCGGTGATCGCAACCGCTTGGCGATAGTTGGTGTGCACGCGGCCGCTTTTCGCGTCGGCCATGCGCGGCAATTTGTCGGTATACGTGCTCTTCAGCTTCGACAGACCGCGATATTCGAGAATCAATTTCGGCAGCGGATAGTTGACCGCGAGATCCTGCAGGACTTCTTCGTCGGTGGATGGCTGGCCGCTCGGCGTCTTTTTCAAAACCGGGAGCTGCAGGCGATCGAATAACACTTCTTGAATCTGCTTCGGCGAATTTAAATTGAACGGTTGCCCTGCGAGCTGTTGCGCTTGTTCTTCGATCTGCACCATGCGCGTGCCGAGCTCACTGCTCTGGATGTCGAGCAGTCCGCGGTTGAGGAGTACGCCGTGCCGCTCCATATCCCACAACACCTCGGACACCGGCATCTCAATGCTGTGATAGATGAGGCTGAGCTTCTCGTCCTTCTCGATCTGCGGATAGAGCGCTTCGTGCATTTGTAACGTGATGTCCGCGTACTCGGCTGCGTATTGCGTCGCGCGCTCGACCGAAACCTGGTCGATGCAGATTTGCCCGACGCCCTTGCCGCACACCTCGTGGAACGGCAAGGTCT
>JBDTMS010000341.1:0-5173 GCA_039934195.1 Betaproteobacteria bacterium | reverse complement strand
CCTGTTCGCGTCCATCCGCGTGCATTACCACCGCCTTGACGAAGCCCGACCGCACCAGATATACGGACGCGCATGGATCGCCGGCCCGGTATAGAGCGTGCCCCTGCTTAACGCGGCGACGCGAGAACACCAGTGCATCGAATTGCCGCGAATCCGATTCGGAGAGGCCGCCTGGCTGACACAACCCGCGCACGCGGCACGCCGAGCACGCATTGGCGTTGGGCGGCTGGTCGAGGAACTGACTGCTCGGCGTCGAATTCGAGTCGACCGTGAATGTTGCGGAACCGGAGTCGATAACAACTGGCGCGAGCATGGCGACCCTCTTAGGCATCGTTGCGATTCAATTGCTGCAGGAAGGAAGCAATGTTTTGAAACTCATTGGGCTGGTCGAGGAAATAGTCCGCCCCCGCTGCAAGTAGCGTTGACGAAATGCCAGCGTTTGCATAGCTGGTCAGCATTGTTCGCCGCGATCGCAGTAAAGCGCCGCTTGATCGCTTGCAGAACACTCATGGCCCCGCCATCTCGAAGCGGGATGTCAAGCACTAGGCAGCACAGTCGACGAGTTCAGATACTGGCGCTCGCAGATCGGGGCGCATCGTCTACTCAGCCGGACCCAGGTGTGCTAATCGTGCGCGACGTCGTCGGCCCGAGGTTCAAGTCGCCGGCTTGCCGCCACCCATCCGGTCATGCTTGAGAAAGTACTTACGCGCGAGCGCGACGAGCTGATTTTCGCTGGGATGATCCACCACCTCATAATCGACGATATGCGTCGCGATGAGCGGCCGATGCTTGTCGGCGTAGTGGCGAAAGTCGGCGATCGAGGTATGCGAGCCGGTGACAAGTACCTCGGCGATGCCCTCTAGCGCATCGCACACCTCGCCGAAGAATTCGTGCTGAGTCCGCACCGCGCTGCCATGCTGTGCAGTGTGGTGCGTGTGGGCGCGGACCTTTTGCGCCTGCATATGTTCGGTATCGAACTGAAGCACCTGTGCGGACTGATGGTCGGTCCACACCACGGCGTGGTAGAGGCTCATGTCGAAGTTTCCTTTTCGTTGTGGATTCCCAGGCGAGGCATCGCACCCTTGGATTCGCTGTTTTGGTAGTCGAGCAAGATGCATTCGCTGCAGGTGAAGCATACCTGTAGTGATCGCCGTCCATGCGCTGACGGGCATGACTAACCGCCGTCGAGTCCCGCAGGCCGATCGTGCGATCGCTGCATCGGTTCGATGAAACGAAGGCGCATGCTGCGCATCCGTTAGACGCATACGACTCCGGCATTGTCGCGAGGCAGTGGTGCAGAACGCACCCACGCCGGCGATCTGCGCTGGCTTCCAGATCGGTTTCAGACAAGAACGCCGCGATCTACTGCGAGAGTATCCATTCGACAAGTCGACGCGCTTCCTCGTTGCTTAGCTGGGGCTGCGGCCACATCACAAACCGATTGCCCCAGTGTCCCGCACTGCCACCGCGAATCACAACAGGCAGAAGCTGCGCCTGTTTCGCATTGAATCGATAGCGGTTCGCGATCGCCCGAAACGAAGGACCTGCGTCCGAGGCGCCGAGCGCATGGCAGTCGAAGCAACCTTTGTCGATAGCGAGCTTATAGCCGCGGGCTTAGTCGTCTGCCGGCCCGGCAGCCGCACTCGCCGAAGCGACTGCAGCGATGAAGGTACACAAGGCAGCTCGCATGGTTGTCCCATTCTCATCGGTAAACGGCAGGATCTGCATCGTATATAACTCAGAGGCATCTGTATCAATTCATTCAGAGCAATGGATCTGGATCGCGGCGAGTGCGCAGGGATCAGCAGGCGTTCCAGCCGGCGTTCCTGGCCAGCGGCATAAGACGCTCGCCCGGGACCGTCAAGGCCGGCGCTGTTCAAGCTAAGAGGAAAAAAAGTCAGCGGACGCGGATCTGTCGTTGCGTCGATTGAATCGTTACGCCTGCGAAAAGGACGCGGTCTTGTCTAGCGCCGCGTGCGAGACTTGCTTTTATTGCAGCAGTCGCGGGCAGCGCCGACGAACTAGCGCGCGGCCTCGGCAGGCTGACGATCGAACGAGTTTGCGCAGCGCGCGCCTGACCAACGCGCGTTCATTTCTTGCCTGCGACGCGGTCGAGCTCGGCGAGCTTCTCCGCATCGTCCACCCAGCCGCCGCCCATCGCGCGATATAAATTCGCATAAGACTGGAACAACTGCGCTTGCGTCCTGGCCTGCAGCAACTCGGCGTTGAATAGCGATTGCTCTGCGTTCGCGACTTCGAGATAGATCGTCGCGCCTTCTTTGTAGCGCAGCTCGGCGAGATCGCGAAAGCGCTGCAGCGCTTCGACGTTTTTGCGCTGCTCTTCGCGCGCCTGGCCGAACTTGGTGTGGTCGATCAGCGCATTCTCGACATCCTGAAACGCGCTGATGATCGAGCGCTGATAGTTGTATAGCGCCTGACGCTCGATCGCTTCGGCCTGCGCGACTTGATTGCGGATGCGTCCGCCATTGAAGATCGGCTGCGTCAAACTCGCACCGAGCGACCACGCCTTCGACGAGCCTTTGAACAGATCCGACAGGTCCGTGCTTTCCAATCCCAGCAATGCAGTCAAACCGATCTGCGGAAAATAGGCCGCTTTGGCAACGCCGATGTTGGCATTGGTAGCAATGAGATTCTGCTCGGCCTGGCGAATGTCGGGGCGACGCTCCAGCAGCGACGCAGGCAGCGCAGCCGGCACTTCCGGAAACATGAGCGGCGCCGACCTCCGGCGCATCGTCGCGATACTGCCGCGCGAATTGCGAGATAAAGCAGACCTCACTTTCGATGACGTGATTGTGTCGATACGCAAGCAGGCGGGCCCGGAGCTGGTGTTTCAGAAGTGCACTTGGTTCTCGACTTATCGCATTCACCACCGGCGTGCGCGGCGTTTTCGCGATCGCCGCTGTTTTATCTTAGGTGACGCGGCGCACGTTCACAGTCCGGTAGGCGCGCAGGGCATGAACACCGGCCTGCAGGATGCGTACAACCTCGGATGGAAACTGGCGTTGGTCGTAGCCGGCACTGCAAACGCGCGTTTGCTCGACTCGTACGAAGCCGAACGAATTCCGGTGGCGGAGCGACTGTTGAGCACGACGGACCGCGCCTTTTCGGTTGCCGTTTCCAACAACGCGTTCGCTGGATTTTTCCGAACGCGGATGCTCGCGCGAATGGTGGCATTTGCGATGCACTTCGAGGCCGTTCGCAAGTTCGCCTTCATGACCATCGCGCAAACCGGTATCAGCTATCGCGCGAGCCCGCTGTCGCAGACGCTGCATGGCGTGCCCGAAGCCGCACCTCGCGCCGGCGATCGTTTTCCGTGGCTGCGGCTCAAGCTCGCTGCGGGCGGGCCGGTGGAAGACATGTATGAAAAACTAAACGACACGAAATTCAATCTCATCCTGATCGGCCAGTCGAGCGCGCACGCTAACCTCCCGGGCTTCGGCGGACATCTGCTGGTTCACACAGAGCCGAACGATCTAGCGAACGAATCGCGAACTGGCGCGCGTGCGTATCCCATCGCCTTCGTATTATTTGCTGCGGCCGGATGGTTATGTCGGACTCGCCGGCGTTTCCTTCGACGTCGAAGCGACGGCGCGCTAGGTCGCCGAACATCTGCAGATCGGCATTGGCAGCGCGTGAACGGCGAGCACGTCGCACTCGGAGACAATTCCCACGCTTAATCCAATGTCGCCCAGTTGCGCAAAGCTTGCGATAAAAACCAGCAATCCCCTCACACTTCGCAGCTTCGTCCGCGCTCGGTCTAAATCACGTCACATCGACTTAGCCTTATAGAAGTCATCCCGACTTCCGCTAACCGCGTTGCCGGCACATTTTGAATTAGCGCAGCGCCGGTGCGCTTCCGATGTGTTCGCGGATCGCTTTGCGCCGCTGCGACGCTCCGTTCCGAGAACCGTATCCGCGCCGGCCCGCCTTTCCACTCCTGTTGTGCACGTCCGAAATCTATACACCGTTTTTACACCCGCGCGCGTAGATTCCCGTCATCGAAGCAGCGCGGACCGATGGTTACCGTTATTCACTCGTGGCTGCGCCGATAACACTGAGTTCGATATGACACTAGCGACACAGGAGTCGACGATGATGGATGTTATTTACCTTGCCGTACTGATCGGTTTCTTCGGGGTATCCGCTGCCCTCGTGTATGGCTTGGAACGCTTGCGGAGGCCCTCATGAGCTGGCTTTATGCATTGAGCGGAATCGTCGCGCTGGCCATTACGGTTTACCTGGCGGTGGCACTCCTTTATCCGGAGAAATTCTGATGACCGCCAACGGCTACCTGCAACTCATCCTGTATGTCGTCGTATTGCTGGCGCTGGCGAAGCCGCTAGGGACGTACATGGCGCGGATTTTCGAGGGCCAGCCTGCAGTGTTGAATCGCATCGGCGCACCGGTAGAGAAGCTGCTGTACCGCCTGAGCGGCATCGACCCCACGCACGAGATGCGCTGGACCCAATACGCGCTTGCCGTGCTGATATTCAATCTGCTCGGTGCCCTGGTGGTGTACGGGCTGCAGCGGCTGCAGAATTATCTACCGCTAAATCCGCAAAGCCTTGCGGCAGTATCGCCGGACTCGTCATTCAATACCGCTGCGAGCTTCGCCACCAACACCAACTGGCAGGGCTACGGCGGCGAGAGCACGATGAGCTATCTCACGCAGATGGCCGCGCTGACGGTGCAAAACTTCGCGTCGGCCGCCACCGGCATCGCTGTGCTGCTGCCGCTGATTCGTGCATTTGCGCGCGAACAAATGGCTACCGTCGGCAACTTCTGGGTCGATCTCACCCGCACGACGCTTTATATTCTGCTCCCACTTTCCCTCATCCTCGCGGTGGTTCTGGTGTCGCAAGGCGTGGTACAGACCTTCTCTGCGTACGTTACGGTACCACTGGTGGAATCGGTCGAATATGACGCCCCGAAGCTCGATAGCGCCGGTCAGCCGCTGAAGGATGACAAAGGCAATCCAGTCACCGAGAAGGCGACGCAGAAGGAGCAGATACTCGCGCTCGGCCCGGCAGCATCGCAGATCGCAATCAAGCAGCTCGGCACCAACGGGGGGGGCTTTTTCAGTGCCAACTCGGCGCATCCGTTCGAGAACCCCACGCCGGTGGCGAATTTTCTAGAGCTGCTGGCGATTCTG
>JBDTMS010000340.1:0-5180 GCA_039934195.1 Betaproteobacteria bacterium | reverse complement strand
TGCGGCTGACGCTGCAAAGCGAACCGGCGGCCCGAACGATCTCGATCTGGTCTGCGCAATCGCCGACGCGCGATTTCAGAAACGCGCAATGGACATCGAAGTCGCTCTCGGCGAAAAAACAACCCGTGCGTGCGAGCGTGCCGATCTCGAGCACGGATTTCACCGCGGCGTTCGCGGAGCTGCGCTATGAATCCGACGGTCGAGCCTGCGCGTTTACGACGCAGGTAAACATTCAGCCGCCTAAAGAACCCGCGCAATAGCGCGGGCGCGTCTATCCAAAGCGCCGGCTTGTCCGGTCTCGGCGAATAGTGTTTAATCGCTCGCCACCCCTTCACAGCAAACGCTTATGGATTCGCACTGGAGTCAGGGGCTCTACGAGCTTCTCAAGCAGCAAAGCATCCGACAGGTGAGCCTGGTTCCCGACGCGGGACACTCGGCGCTCATTCGCCTGTGCGAAGCCGATCCCGAATTGCATCTGATTCGCTTGACGACGGAAGAAGAAGGCATCGCGCTGGCCGTGGGCGCATGGCTCGGCGGACACAAGAGCGTTTTGTTGATGCAATCGAGCGGCGTCGGCAACTGCATCAACATGCTCTCGATGTTGTCGGCATGTCAGGTGCCGCTGGCGATGCTGATCACGATGCGCGGCGACTGGGCCGAGTTCAATCCCTGGCAGGTGCCGATGGGGCATGCGAGCGGCAACGTGATGGAGCAAATGGGTGTACTGGTCTCGCGCGCCGATCGCGAGGAAGACATCGTGCCGCTCGCGGAAGGCGTGCTGCGCATCACCTACAACACGTTCCGGCCGGCCGCGTTGCTGATCGGCCAGCGTCTGCTCGGTGCCAAGACTTTCGAAAACTAACGGTCCCGTAGAGAACTCAATATGGCTGACGAAAATCGTTCTACCGCCGCGCGACTGAATCGTCGCGTCGTGGTCCGCGCATTACTTGCGCAGCGGTCGGAGCTACTGGTCATCGCCGGTCTTGGAGCGCCTGCGTGGGACGCAACCGAAGTAGGCGACGATCCGCTCAATTTTCCGCTGTGGGGCGGCATGGGAGGTGCGGTTGCAATCGGCCTCGGGCTTGCCATCGCGCAACCGAAGCGCAACGTTCTCGTATTGACCGGCGATGGCGAGATGCTGATGGGATTCGGTTCGCTCGCCACCGTCGCCGTGCAGCGGCCGCGCAATCTTTCCATCGTCGTTTTAGACAATGAGCACTACGGCGAGACCGGAATGCAGAAATCGCACACGGCACTCGGCGTCGACCTCGCCGCGGCGGCGAAGGCGTGCGGCTTTGCCTCGACCATGCTGCTCACCGTCATCGACGACGTGACGACACTGCGCACGGCCATTCATGCGGGAGAGGGCCCGTTATTCGCACAGATCAAAGTTGCAGCCGATAAGCTTCCGCTGGTGCTGCCCCCGCGCGATGGCGCGCAGCTGAAGAATCGCTTTCGCGAGGCGCTGCTCGGCGCCGACGCGCATTTCCAGCGCTGACGCTACGCAGCCGGCAGCGGCATGAAGTCGTCGTACTGCGCGTCTAGGTGCAGGCCGAACCGCGTTGCCAGGACATCCATGTAAGCCCGCCCGCCTTGCACCTGTTCGGTGTTGGTCTCGCCATCTGTTTCGGTGGTGAGATTGAAATTCTCCAACGACACCGACCCCCAACGCTGCATGAGCATGATCCAGCGGCGCGCGCGGAACGGCGACTGCGGATAGTTCGAAGTGAAGAAATTCGACATCTCGAAATCAATCTGCTGGACGGTTGCCAGATCGAATGCGTACAAATCTATCCAGCAATCGTCGAAGAGTCGCTGCAGAACGTAACCGAACTCGCGATCCTCACGCAGCTTGAAGCGCATGCCGTCCTGCACGTCCTCGCGTTCGGCCTCGAGCGGAATGGGCGAATGCAGGCCGGGTCCGCCGAAGCCGCCATCGGCTAGCCATTTGCGGCCGTCGACTTCTACGAGGGAGACCTGATGGGTGCGCGGTCCCGGCGATGCGCGTCCATAAATGACGCGTGCCAGATGCCGCTCCACGGTGAAGCCCTCGTTCTGCAAAACCAGCGCGAATAGCCCGTTTTGTTCGAAGCAATAGCCGCCGCGGCCCCGGCGAACAATCTTGTCGTACAGCGCTTCGGGCTGCAGCGAGATCGCTCTGCGTAGATGAATGTCGAGATTTTCGAACGGCACGTGGAACACGTGCGCGCGATGCAAAAGCTGCAGGCGATCGAGCGGGGCATTGGGCAGCGACGGCGCATCGATTCGTTGCCGATAGGCGTCGAGGTCGAAGCGCACGGTACGCTACCAGCTGAGATTGCCGCCGCTGGCTTGATAGGCGGCGATGACATCGCGCAGTGCGCGCTTCTGCTCCTGATTGAGCACGACCTTGAATTTCCCGTGCGTGCCCGAGAAATAGATCGTGCCTTGCCGTGCGGCGGCCAGCGTCAGCAGATCGTGCACCTGGCGCACGTTGTCGATGGGCGCATCGATCCATTCCCACACGCGATTGACGCGCTCGGAATCCCAGCGCGCGGCGGGAAACGAGATCAGCTGTTTGCCATCCGCGTTGGCCCAGAATTGGCGCACGCCCAACGGTTGTTTTCCGCTGTAGACGACTTTCAGGCGCAAGGCGGTGAGCAATCCGCGATCGCCTTTGCCGAAGTACAGATAGAACGCGGGCGTTTCGACAACAGTAGGCGCCGAGTCCGGGATGTACCAGACCCGGTTGTTGGACGGGTCCGGTTGTTTGCGGATGTTGCGGAATTGCTGCGAGCTATCGTCAGCCAAGCACGCATCGGTAAACGCCGCCGACATCGACAGCCAAAGCAGGGGAACCAGCAAACGTAGCATCACTATTGGTGCTTAGTTCGTTTGATTAAGTTCTCAGTCCCTGCGATGCGATGCGAATCCCGATGTCGGCGGGCATCGATCCGTTGGGTTATTTGACTTGCTCGGACGCCGCAAGCGCTTCGCGCAATGCCGCCATGTTGAATCCCGCGTGGCGCGCCGCATCGAGAATAAATTTCTCGCGTCGTGCCATCAGATCGATTGCAGCGGGCAGCTTGGCGAGCGACTCCGGTGGAATGATCACTGCACCATGGAAATCAGCGTGAATGAGATCGCCATCCTTCACCTGCATCCCGAATACTTCGACCGGCTTACCGAAGTCGACCACTTGAACGTAGGCGTGGCTCGGAGATAGCATCGCGGCGAGACACTGGAATTGCGGACACATCATGTCGAGATCGCGCATCGACCCGTTGGTCAGCGCGCCGATACAGCCGAGTCCGAAATGGACGTGTGTATTGACTTCGCCCCAGAACGCGCCCAGTCCAGGCAGCGGGTCGATGTCCTGCACCACCGAGATGCTGGGCTGATTGGGTTGTGCGACGTAATCGTAGTAGCCCAGAAGTTTCTGTTTGCGCGCGGCGCCCTCGTACGGTTCCGAGCAGCGGATTTGTACCGTGCGCGCAAAGCCGACGATTGCAGGCAGCTTGGGGAACGCCGCGATCGGCGTCTGCCGCGTGAACCCGGTGATGAAGCGCGCGCCTTGTGCGACCTCGAGCGCGTTGCAGATCGTCGGCGTATCGAATGTGCGGAGCTGCTCGAGCAAACCACGTGCGTCCATCTAAATATCCTCTGGTTGGCGCTGCGATGAATCGCTGAAAGTGCGGATCATAAACCTGATGGGCGCGGCGTGTTGCTGAGCGGCCAGGATTCAGTACGATTTCGGCAGCCCGAGTACCCGTTCGGCGATGAAGCACAGGATCAGCTGCGGGCTGACCGGCGCGAGCCGCGGGATCATCGCTTCGCGCAGATAGCGCTCGACGTGATATTCCTTTGCGTAGCCCATACCGCCGAGGGTTAGCATTGCCGTCTCGCAGGTCTTGAAGCACGCCTCGGCAGCGAGATATTTCGCTGCATTGGATTCAGCACCACACGCCTCACCATGGTCGTATAGCGCGGCCGCTTTGAACACCATCAGATTCGCCGCCTCGAGCTCCATCCAGCAGCGCGCCAGCGGATGTTGAATCGCTTGATTCTGGCCGATCGGTCGATCGAACACGATGCGCTCGCCCGCGTAGCTGACCGCGCGCTGCAGCGCTGCGCGGCCCAGCCCGATGGCCTCCGCGGCAATCAGGATCCGTTCGGGATTCAGTCCGTGCAGGATGTAGTCGAAGCCTTTGCCCGCCGCACCGATGCGATCCGCTACCGGCACCGGCAATCCTTCGATGAATAGCAGATTCGAGTCGACCGCCTTGCGTCCCATCTTGTCGATCTCGCGCACTTCGACGTAGCGGCGATCGAGGTCGGTGTAGAACAGCGACAATCCCTGCGTCGGTTTCGCGCCAGCGGCATCGGTGCGCGCGAGGATAAGCATCTTGTTGGCGATCTGCGCGGTCGAGATCCAGATCTTCTGGCCGTGCAAAACGTAGTGCTCGCCGTCGAGCCGTGCCGTCGTCGCAAGCTTGGCCGTGTTCAATCCTGCGTTCGGCTCGGTGACCGCGAAACACGCCTTGTCTTCGCCGCGCATCAACGGCGGCAGCCAGCGCTGCTTCTGATCGTCGCTGCCGAACACTACGACCGGATTCAGTCCGAAGATATTCATGTGCACGCTCGATGCGCCGGAGAAGCCTGCACCCGATTCGCTGATGGTCTGCATCAACAACGCGGCATCGGTGATACCGAGGCCGGCGCCGCCGAACGCTTCCGGCATCGCCACACCGAGCCAGCCTGCTTGCGCCACGGCGCGATGGAAATCCTCGGGAAACTCACCGCTGCGATCATGCTCCAGCCAGTATTGCGCGTCGAACGGCTTGCACAGTTCGGCCACGGCATCGCGAATCGCGACGCGCTCCGCGGTGAGCGTGAAGTCCATCAGATCAGGGCGCCTTGGAAGTCACGCCACGGCGCTGCAGATCGGCGATGTCCGCGTCGGAATAGCCGACTTCGCGCAGCACCTCTGCGGAATGCTCGCCGAGCCGCGGCGCCGGCCGGAGCGCGCCGGGCTGCGACGCCGACCAATTGGTGGGCGTGCGCGGCGCACGCAATGGACCTTCGCTTGGATGCTGTTCCAGCTCGAAGAACCCGCTCGCGTTGAGATGCTCGTTACTCATTACATCTTCGATCGAATTCATGTGCGCAACGGGGATGTCGGCGGCTTCGAGCAGGGCAAC
>JBDTMS010000339.1:0-5183 GCA_039934195.1 Betaproteobacteria bacterium | reverse complement strand
GTTCTAGTAAATCGCGCTGCTGAAGAAACGGCGGGGCGGACGCGAATAGAGCTTCTCGGCAAGACGGACGAGGATTTCTTCGATGCCGATCGAGCTGCGGCCTATCGCGACGAAGATCGGGAAGTGCTTGCAGCGGACCACCCGATGGTATTCGACGGGAGCTACGTTACGTTGTCGGGGCAGAGCCGGTGGGTCATTCGCAGTAAGAACTCGGTCCAACTTGCCGACGGGTCAAGGGTCCTGTTGACCGCGCTCACCGACATCACAGAACGAAAAACGGCCGAGTCCGAGAGCCGGCGTGCGCAGCAGTTTTTGGAGGGCCTCATCAACGCGCTGCCTGCAGCTATCTTTGTCAAGGATCAGGAGCACCGCTGGGTGCTGGTCAATGATGCATTCGCGGCAACCACCGGCCAAACGCGCCAAGCACTCATCGGAAAGTCAGATCACGCGGTTTTCCCGCCCGCCCGGGCCAAAGGAAACTGGATTGAAGACGACGAGGTCCGCGCAACGAAGGTTCCGATCAGCACGGAAGAAATGCTTGGCGATGCGGACGGTTGCGAACATTGGTATCTTAAAACCAAGAGCGTCATAACGCTTTCGGATGCAACGGAATATGTGGTGGGCATTCGCACGGAGATCACCCAACGCAAGCGTACCGAATCCGAATTGCTCGGTCGGTACAGCGAATTAACAGCGCTGAACCTCAAGCTATCGGAAGCGAACGCGCAAATTCATGCGGCTCGGGGTCGGCTTGTGGAAACTGAAAAACTCGCCTCGATCGGCCAGTTGGCCGCTGGCGTGGCTCACGAAATCAACAACCCGATCGGCTATGTATTCTCAAATTTTGGTACTTTGGAGCGCTATCTTGCGGACCTGATGCGGCTGATCGATGCTTACGTCGCTGCGGAACCGAGCAGCGATCAATCGGTCAGCACCGCCATGTCTCAGTTGCGTGAAGAAATCGATCTGGACTACATTCGAACAGATGCACCATCCCTCATGCGTGAGTCTCGTGAGGGCATAGAGCGTGTGCGCAAGATCGTCCAAGACCTCAAGGATTTCTCTCATGTCGATGCCAGCACGGATTGGCAAACGGTCGATCTGCATCGTGGCCTGGAATCGACGCTGAACATCGTCAACAATGAAATCAAGTACCGCGCGGATATTGTCCGACGGTACGGAGAAATCCCGGCGATTCAATGTCTGCCCTCTGAGCTGAACCAGGTATTCATGAATCTCCTCATGAATGCCGCTCACGCACTGGAGGGCGGTCCGCGCGGCATCATTACAGTGCGCACCGGTTGCGACGACGTGTTCGCGTGGGTGGAAATTGCAGATACCGGATGCGGCATTCCGGCAGATAAATTGTCTCGTATTTTCGATCCATTCTTCACCACCAAACCGGTGGGAAAAGGGACAGGACTCGGTTTGGCTCTGTCCTACGGTATCGTCCAAAAGCATCATGGACGCATCGAGGTCACCTCGCAGATGGGGCAGGGCAGCACCTTTCGTGTGGTGCTTCCCATTCGTCAAGCAGATGCCGAGGCAGCGGTTACGTGAGCGATGCAATCTGTGCCGCGTTTTGCGTCCGTGTGATTTTCACGGTGATTTCAGGCATTGGCTATCCGCGAAGGCGTGATGCATTTGGAGATTAGGCGTTGTAGGCAATAAGGCAAGCCTGACCCTAAAATTTCAGCGCCGGTGGGCCACCAGCCGCATAACACCGCACTCGGCATACTTCTGGCGCACTCGCGCGATCAGAGTCCATATTTTTGCATCCGGTAGCGCACTGTTTCGCGCGACGTCCCCAACAGGCGAGCGGCGGCAGTGACGTTATAGTCCGCGTGCTCCAGTGCAACGCTGACGATCCGCTTCTCCATTTCTTCCAGACTCTGACTGCCGTCCAGCGGAAAGGCGACGCCATGCTCCTCGCGGACCGACGGTGTGGGCGGCGCATGGTGCGCCTTCAACTGAAGCCATTGACCAGCAAGTGTCGGCGTATCGGACAAGAGCACGCATCGCTCGATCGCGTTGCGCAGCTCGCGCACATTGCCCGGCCAATCATGCGCTCTGAGCGCTGTCCATACAGCTTCTGGGATCACGCGCACGGTCTTACCCGCTTTGACGTTGTATTCCGCCATGAACAGCGGCACCAAGTCATCGAGATCTTGCGTGCGACGGCGCAATGGAGGCAGTTCGAGATTGAATACAGTAATGCGATGGTAGAGATCGCTACGGAACGCGCCTTCGCGGGTTCTGTCCTCCAGATTGCGATTACTGGCGGCGATCACTTGTACATCGATATCGATAGCATTGGCACCGCCCAGTCTGCGCAGCCGCCGATCTTCGATGACAGACAGCATTTTGGCTTGCAGATCCAGACCGAGCTCGCCGATCTCGTCTAGGAAAATGGTGCCACCATGGGCTTGTTCCATCAGTCCGCGACGGCGCCCCTTCGCGTCGGTGAACGCACCTGCTTCGTGCCCAAACAGTTCCGATTCCAACAGGTCGCGAGGAAGCGCGGCACAATTGACCTCCACCAGCGGACCCTCGCGCCGCGCGCCGCTGTAGTGCAGGACCCGCGCCGCCAGGCCTTTGCCAGTACCCGTTTCTCCACTGAGCAATAACGCGCTGAGTGGGGCCTGCGCAAGCTTCGTTAGCATCTCGCGCACATAGCGAGCTTCGTTACTACGGCCAAGAAAGGCGTCGGGCATGTAGCGGCGGTGTTCGGCGGTGGCGCGATCGTGCAGTTGGCGGTGCGCTCGAGCGCTACGCGCGGCCCCCGCGACTACGAGATCCAGACGTTCCATCTCACAGGGCTTTTCCAGAAAATCGTAGGCGCCCAGCCGCAACGCGCGGACCGAATCTGCGACGCCACCATACCCTGTGAGAAACAACCACTCGCCGCCTTTAGCGCGCTCTCGGGTGGCTTCCAAAAGGTCCAAAGCGTTGCCGTCCGGCAGATTCATATCCGACAGGACCACGAGCGGTTGCACGCCTTCGTCGAGCAGCAATCGCTTTCCCTCAGCCAAGCTACCTGCGCTTGCGACTTCCCATCCTTGACGCCGAAAGTGCCGCTCCAGCTCAGCACTGAGCAGGGGCTCATCCTCAATCAATAGCAAAGTGTCAGTCATGGTTCTCGGCGCACGGCAAACTGAGCATCACGCACGCGCCCTTTGGTACGCGGTTGAAAATGGACAGCTCGCCGCTCAGGTCGCGCGCAAAGCGCTTCACGATCGCGAGGCCAAGCCCAGTGCCGGATTCCCTGGAAGTCACAAATGGCCTTACACCTTCGTTCAAAATGGTCTCAGGAAAGCCTGGGCCGTCGTCGACGACGCGAAATTGGAGCGACGAACCGTGGCGCTCTGCTCCGATGCGCACTGTGCCCGGCGATTCACCCAATGCCTCTACTGAATTGAGCACGAGATTCATCAGTGCCTGCCTTACCCCGTCCTCGGGTAGGCGACACCGCATGCCACCAGATGCTTCCGTACACAGTTTGATGTGCTGCGGCAGCTGATAGCGGATCAGGGTCGCAAGCTCTGCTATCACCCGGTCGACATCGACCATCCGAGGTGGCTCGGGGACATGACTGGATTGGTGCAGCAGCCCGTTCAGCAAACGTGTGATGCGCAGCAGCTCCGCGATCACCAAGTCGATGCGTTCTCCGAAGTCCGTGTTGGTCAGCTCGCGCCCCAGATTGGCAAGCGTGACATGGATACCCGCAATTGGGTTGCGCAACTCGTGTGCGAGCGTCGCGGAGATCTCGCCCGCGGCCGCCAGGCGCTCCGCGCGCGCCAGACTTTGTTGCTGCTTGAGCAGCGCTTGCGTTGCCGCGTAGACTTCTTGCTCCAAGGATAAGGTTCGATTGCGGCTGTCCTGTTCGAGCTGTTCCAGCCGTAACACCATCTGATTGTAATTTTGGTAGACGGGCAGGAGCAAGGAATCAATGCCGGACAATGAAACCGGCGTGAAGTTGCCATGGGAGAGCTGTGACAGAAATCTTCGAAGATCGCGGATCGGGCGAAAGATGCGCTCGCGCAAAGCCCAGATTGTTAGCAGCAGCACGATCGGAAACCCGAACACTGCTGCGATCGCGAGTCGCCGTTCGAGGTTGATGTTGCGGGCTGTACCATCCAGCAATTCGCTCTGCATGTGTGACTCGCGATCCAGCATTTGATTGACGAGCCCGCGTGCCAGTGCTATCGCGTGCTGCGGATCTTTTTCTGCTGATGTGAGTAGGCGATCGAGCTGGCTGAGTCGCTCCAACGTCACTGGTCCTACTGGTGCGCCTTGTAACGGGATCTGTGCAAGTTTGGCGCGGAGCGCTACGAATCCATGTCGATCAAGCGGCGCACTTCCGGTTATGACCTGAAGTTGTGCCTCCATTAAAACCATCTCACTTTCCTGCAAGAGGACCGTCCGGTTCACACGAGCGCGGATGGCGTTGATCCGCTTGTAATCGAGCCAGGTAAACGACGCGAGGCCGGCAAGCGCTAACAGCAGCGCCAGGGCAAATACGAGCGCCACCAGCTGGGTTGGGCGCAGCAGAAGGAACTTCATCGGGATCGAGGCGCGGTTCACCCCCGTCATTCTAGCTGCGTCCTGCAGGGTTGCCGCTGATCGCAAGCAGCCATCGGTCGATCGTCGGTGATGCTCTCGCGATAGCGCTTAGGCGCACCTCAGTCGATTGCGAATGCATCATCGTCTCGCTGCAAATTTGACGTGGACCATATTTTACGCAGCCTCTGTGCCCGAGTTTATCGCGCGCTATCGCGCTATCGCCACTAGCTCTAATCTTGTTGGGATATCCATCTCGGTCAATCAGTCCCGTGCCCAATCGGCCGATAGTGGCTATGGTTGAAAAGCACCGTTTTGGTTGTTGGGTCGGTTCAAATCCACCAATGCTTTAGCCGCCGCCGGGCGATTGCGAGTGATCTGCCGCTACGAATCTGGAAATGCTACCGGGGCACAGGTCCTGCTAGTTAACTGCACCGGTCATCGCTTGGCTAAACAAATCGCACCGCTGAAACTGATCCCACGACTACACGTGCTCATTCAAATATGGAACGAACATTAATCGTAATTAAGCCCGATGGAGTGCAGCGCTCATTGGTGGGTCGGCTGTTGCAGCGGTTTGAAGACGTGGGCTTCAAAATTGTGGGTATGAAGATGGTCTGGAT
>JBDTMS010000338.1:0-5192 GCA_039934195.1 Betaproteobacteria bacterium | reverse complement strand
ATCCCGCGATCGGCCAATCCTGGGTGTTGTACATTCAACCAAATGATCTGGAGGACACGCACGTGCAGCTAGCCGACGCTGGGTTTCCCGTTTCCGACATCGCCTTGACCGCATACGGTGCACGCGAATTTTTCGTGTCCGATCCCGACGGCTACGAGTTGTGGATCTCGGTTCCGGTTGCTGCCGAAGATGACGACGATGACGACGACGAAGGCATCAAACACAGCAATGACGATGACGAAGATGACGACGATGACGACGATGAGGATGAAGAAGAAGAAGAGGAAGGTGGCTGGCGTGTTTGAGTGTTGATGCGAGTGCGTTTCGTCCGCTGGGCATGCATGCGATCAGACGGTCCGTATTCTGCTCAACGCCAATCGCCTCGCAGTTGTCCGATCGTTTCCTGCAATTCTTCCGGTGTCAATGCCTGGGCAGGAATCGGTGCGCCGACGTTGAGCTCGATCAGCGCGAATAATTTGCGCGGAAGTTTCTTGAACGCCGGTCCATCTTTGCGGCTGAACATGCTGCCCCACAGGCCGCGCAGCGCCATCGGCACCACCGGCACAGGTGTCGCGTCCACGATGCGCTTGACGCCGCCTCGAAATGGATTCAGATCGCCGGTCGCCGTGATCTTGCCTTCCGGAAAAATCCCGATTAGCTCGCCGTTTGCCAGAGCGCGTGCAACTTCTGCGTACGCAGCTTCCAGCATTACCGGATTGTCTTTTGCCGACGCGATCGGTATTGCCTTCGATGTCCGGAACACGAAGCTCAACAGCGGCACTTTAAAGATCTGATGGTCCATCAAGAATCGAACCGGACGCGGACAACCGGCGAGGATGACGATCGCGTCGACGAAGCTCACGTGATTGCACGCTAGCAGAGCCGGACCCTCGGCGGGAATGTTGTGCAGACCCCTCGGTCGCAGCCGATAGATCGTGTGGATCAGCAACCACGCGAGAAACCGCATCAAAAATTCCGGCAGCAGCAGATAGATGTATAGCGCGACCGCCGCGTTCAACAGCGCGGCCGCCAGAAACAACTGCGGAATCGTCGCCCCTGCAGCCAGCATGACGGCGCCGAAAGCCGCGGCGAGGACCATGAACAGCGCGTTGAGAATGTTATTCGCTGCGATGACTCGAGAGCGATGCGCGGGATCGGAGCGGCTCTGCACGAGCGCATATAGCGGAACGATGTAGAACCCGCCGAACGCACCGATCAATCCGAGATCTACCAAGATCCGCCAGCTGCCCGGACGTGCCGCGAAACTCCATGCGTTAGCTTGTTCGACGGCACCGGGCAACGGGCTCGCGAAGCACAGATCCAGCACGAACAACGTGAGGCCGATCGATCCGAATGGCACCAGGCCGATCTCGATCTTGTGTCCCGACATGCGCTCGCATAAAAGTGACCCCACCGCGACGCCGATCGCGAATACAGCGAGCAGAAGGGTGACCACGCTTTCGTTACCGTGTAGATAGTCTTTCGCATAGCCCGGAAACTGCGACAGCAGCATTGCGCCGAGAAACCAGTACCACGAGATGCCGAGGATCGACAAGAACACGGCGCGATTGCCGCGCGTGTATCGCACAGTGCGCCAGGTTTCTCCAAGTGGATTCCAGTTGATCTTAAGATCCGGCGCAGGTGCTGGTGCAAGCGGCACGCCGCGGCTCGTGAAATAGCCTGCGATCGCCAGCGCAATCGTCACCGCTGGAATCAATATGCGACCGCTGTCGCCGCGCCCGATCAGCACGCCCGCGAGAATAGTGCCTAGCAGGATCGCAACGAAAGTGCCGGTTTCGACCAGCGCGTTGCCGCCGATCAACTCACTCTCGTGCAGATGCTGCGGCAGGATTGCGTACTTCACCGGACCGAAAACGCTCGAGTGCGTACCCAGCATGAATAGCGCGGCGAACAGCAGCGTGATGTGATGCGTCACGAATCCGACAGCGCCGACCAGTGCGATTGCGATCTCGAACAACTTCACCATCCGCATGATGCGCGAGCGTTCGTACTTGTCGGCGAGCTGTCCAGCGGTGGCAGAAAACAGAAAGAACGGCAAGATGAAAAGCCCAGCGGCGAGATTGACCAGGATGCCTGCACTCAGGTTGGAGCTCTGCGTGGCCTGAAACGTCAGCAGCAGAACCATGCCGTTCTTGAACAGATTGTCGTTGAGGGCGCCGAGAAATTGCGTCACGAAGAACGGCAGGAAGCGGCGTGTCTGCAGCAGCTCGAACTGATTGGGCTTGGCTTGATCGCTCATTTGTTGTTCTCGTCGTCGGCGTTGTAGCGTGCGATGCCGTTACTGCTTTTGCATTCGCAATTCGCCCCAGTCATCACGTTACGGCGTATCTGCTTTAAGGTTTAGCAACGCGCAAACGAAAACGGCCCCTCGCGGGGCCGCATCGTCAGTTCGAGCCGGCGCTATGCCAGCAGCGGTGCGATCAGCAACGCAACGATGTTGATGATTTTGATCAGCGGATTTACCGCGGGTCCGGCGGTGTCCTTGTACGGATCGCCGACCGTATCGCCCGTCACCGCGGCTCTATGGGCGTCCGAGCCTTTGCCGCCGAAGTGTCCATCTTCGATGTATTTCTTCGCGTTGTCCCAGGCACCGCCGCCGGTGGTCATGGAAATCGCGACGAACAGGCCGGTCACAATGGTGCCGATCAGCACACCACCCAGCGCGCGAATCCCTGCACCCGGTCCCATCAGGAAGTTCATGCCGAAGCCGACGATCACCGGCACCAGCACCGGCAGGATGGAAGGGACGATCATCTCTTTAATGGCAGCCTTGGTGAGCAGGTCCACCGCGGCCGAGTAATCGGGTTTGCCACTGCCATCCATGATGCCTTTGATCTCGCGGAACTGGCGTCGCACTTCGTTCACGACGGCGCCCGCGGCGCGGCCTACCGCTTCCATTGCCATCGCAGCAAACAGATACGGCACCAGACCGCCGATGAACAGACCGATGATCACCGCAGGGTCGGACAGCTCGAAGCCTTTGACCAGCGCGTTCGGACCGAGCGTGCCTGCGGCTACCAGATTGTGCGTGTAATCGGCGAACAAAACGAGTGCTGCCAAGCCGGCAGAACCGATCGCGTAGCCCTTCGTCACCGCCTTGGTCGTGTTGCCAACGGCGTCGAGCGGATCGGTGATGGCGCGGATGGTGGGGGGCAGCTCTGCCATTTCCGCGATGCCGCCCGCGTTATCAGTAATCGGACCGTAGGCATCCAGCGCAACGATCATCCCGGTCATCGACAACATCGCAGTGGCTGCAATGGCAATGCCATATAGTCCGGCAAGACTATAAGACGCCCAGATTGAAGCGCACACCGCGAGCACGGGCAACGCCGTCGACTTCATCGATACGCCGAGACCGGCGATGATGTTGGTGGCATGGCCGGTTTGCGACGCCGCGGCGACGTGGCGCACGGGGCCGTACTCGGTTGCGGTGTAGTACTCGGTAATGACGACCATCGCAGCGGTTAGCGCCAGTCCGACGAGCGAGGCGCCGAACAGCTTCATGACCGTCAGCCCTGGCGCCCAGACGCCGATGTCGGCCATCAACCAGTTGGTGACCGGATAGAACGCGATGCCGGCGAGCACGCCCGACACGATCACGCCCTTGTAGAGCGCGTTCATGATCTTGCCGCCGTCGCTGGCTTTTACGAAGAACGTGCCGATGATCGATGCGATGATCGAAACGCCGCCGAGCACCAGCGGATAGACGATGACGTTCATGCCGCCTTGTTTCAGCAACAGCCCGCCGAGCAGCATCGTCGCGACGATCGTCACGGCGTAGGTTTCGAACAAGTCGGCCGCCATGCCGGCGCAATCGCCGACGTTATCGCCGACGTTATCGGCGATAACGGCTGGATTGCGCGGATCGTCTTCCGGAATTCCGGCTTCCACTTTGCCGACCAAATCGGCACCGACGTCGGCACCTTTGGTGAAGATGCCGCCGCCGAGTCGCGCGAAGATCGAAATCAGCGAACCGCCGAATGCGAGTCCAACCAGCGAATGCAGTGCAGTGTCGGGGTTGTTGGAAATCGCCCATACCAGCCAGTAGTAACCGGTGACGCCCAACAGTCCGAGGCCGACCACCAGCATGCCGGTGATAGCGCCGCCGCGAAAGGCAACCGCGAGCGCGGCGTTGATGCCGTGACTTGCTGCTTGCGCGGTGCGCACGTTGGCCCGCACTGAGATCGACATGCCGATGTAACCGGTCACACCGGACAGTACCGCACCGGTTAAAAATCCGAACGCGCTATACCAGTTCAGGGCAACGCCCATGATGATGAACAGGACCGCACCGACGATGGCAATCGTTGTGTACTGGCGGTTGAGGTAGGCGTTTGCCCCTTGCTGAATCGCCGCTGCAATCTCCTGCATGCGCGCGTTACCTGCGGGCTGCTTGAGAATCCAGGAGATCGAGACTGCGCCGTAGATCAGGGCGACGATAGCGCAAGCCAGGGCAATGAAAAGTCCGGTGTACATGAATCCCCCCAAAGGTTTCCTTAGACGAAATCGATTTCCCGCCGCCCGCGCTGTCTCGATTATCGCCAGCGCGTTGTTATTCCACTTGCGCGCTTCGCCCGGTACGGAACAAGCGAAAATCGGGTGGCCGCGGAAAATAACGGGCGATTCTACCGGAATTCGGGCGCGAAATTGATCGAGCGCGTTAGTAGTCGCACCGAAGCGTCGTTGCTCGATGGGGGATCGAGCAGAAAAGATATGGCGTGTTACAGAAAGCGGGCAGGCCGGCGCCGTTGATCGAGCATAACCGTGCGCCGCCGACACACGACACCTCCTGCCCAGGCTATACGTTGAAGCCTACTTATCGTGAACCCCGCTAAACCTATACCTTGAAGGCCTCGGCGATCTTCTTCGGCACCGCGACATTCTTCAGCGTCACGTAGTCGGGCAGGCCGTTTTTGAACGGCGGCGGATCTTCGCCCTGAATCAGCGGCGACAAGTAGGCGCGGCAACGCGGCGTGATGTGAAAGCCGTCTTCGGTGATGAAATTGCGCGGCATAAATTTCTCTACGTTTGCCACGTCTTTCAACGCCGCGACACCGATGCCCCATTTATACGGTTTTGCAGATTTGCGAACGATCGTCGGCATCACCGCGTTGTTGCCTTTCAGCGCCATCTCAACGGCGGCCTTGCCGACTGCATAGGCCTGCGCAACG
>JBDTMS010000337.1:0-5203 GCA_039934195.1 Betaproteobacteria bacterium | reverse complement strand
GCCCGCCTTGGTAAGCGTGATGCTCGCTTTACCACAGCGCAAAACCAGCTGCTCCTTAACGCTCACGATCATGCGCTGGCCGTCGGCGTCGACGTCGATTTGCGCAGGCGGATCAGGAGTCGGCCATGCCGATGGCTTACGGATTCGCCCGGTGATAATTGGTCTCCAAGGATCGCCGTCCTCGAAAGTCAGGACCACTTCCTCGCCGATGTGTTCAGCCAGTAGGTCGATGGTCGTTCGAGCTGTGATGGCTGCGGTCCCGGATTGACCGGGGTAGACGACCAATGGCTGATAGATCTCACGGAACGCGACCAAGGTGCCCACGAGTACTGAATCAATATGCGTGCGCTCCGGTGCAGATTTTCGAATTTCGCTTGGTTGCGCCAGCAACTCTTCCAGCTCACGTGCGGCAGTACCGTCGTCAGTAGATGGCTGCAACATTACTTCGATGCGATCGTTCATAGCCGCCCTCAATTCTGCAGAATCTTGGAACCCTTCATTACGATGTCGCCGCCGGCTTTGATAGTGATCTTCCCGCTACCGTCCACCGTGATGTCCTTGCCCTTGATAACGATCGTTCCATCCTTCTTCATCGAGATGCTCGCGCTGCCGGTGGTAATCGTGACCGACTCGCCTGCACTGATCGTAAGGTTCTTGCTGATTGTGAGCGCGTCATCTTTGCCGACGCTCGTCGTGCGTCCGCCGGTCACTGACCGCGCCTCGTCTCCGGCAACATTCATCGATGCATTCGCACCGACATCCACCGACTGAGCAGCACCAACCTTGATGGACCGCGTAGCGCCGACCGTCGTCGACTGCGCAGCGCCAATGGAATTCGTCTGTGCCGCCCCGACCGTGTTCGTCTGAGCCGCGCCGATATTGTTACTTTGATACCCTCCGACATTGGTGGTCTGAAACGCTCCGACCACGATCGCTTGCATTCCGCCGATACCAATTTCTTGCGCGCCACCCACGCCGATCGTTTCATTCACGCCGACTAAGTGCGTGCGCTGAAGCGCAACCGTCTTCGTTTCGCTCGCACCGACAGTCACCGATCGATTGCTGCCGATGCCAATCGTCTCATTGGCGCCGACATTCTCGTCGCGGTTCACGCCGATCTTGATCTTCTCATTGTTGACCACCGTCTCGGTGCGATCGTGCTTGACCGTAGTCTTCTCATCATTGTCGATCGTCTTAGTCCGGTCGTGGCCCACCGCGTGCGTTTCATCGTTCTCGACACTGATGTCCTGATTCTTCTCCGCGTGCAGATAAACCTGCTCCGATCCTTTCTTGTCTTCGAACCGCAGCTCATTCGCATTCGCACCGCTGCCGCTCTTGCTGGACCGGCTGAGCATCCCGCTCTGGGTCATGTTCGCGGGCAGGGCGTACGGCGGCATCTGCTCTGCGTTGTACACGCGGCCGGTGATGATGGGCTCGTCGGGATCGCCTTCTAAAAAATCGACGATCACTTCTTGGCCGATGCGGGGGATGGCAACCATGCCCCAGTTCTTGCCGGCCCAAGGGTGCGAAACGCGCACCCAGCACGAGCTGTTTTCGTTTTTCTTGCCGTAGCGGTCCCAGTGGAATTGCACCTTCACGCGCCCGTATTTGTCGGTATAGATTTCATCGCCGTCAGGCCCTACGACGACTGCGGTTTGCGGGCCCTGCACGGTCGGCTTTGGCGTGAGTCGCTGCGGGCGAAACTGCTGTTTGGTCGAGAGCACGGAGAAGCCGCAGCTATAGCTGGCGCCGCCCGCATCCATCGATTCGTATTCGCTGTATTCGAGCTGATGATTTGCGCCGACAACGAAATATTCGCGATTCTGATCGTCGCGCGGCTGGCCTACGAGATTCATCAGACGGCCCGTGCATAACCCGCGCACGTTGCACGTCCCGTGCGCCAATTCGTACTGCGTATGAAGCTCGTCGAGGCGCGCTTTCGCATAGTTCTCACCGTCGGACGCCTGCACATACTCACCGGGGTAGTCGTAGATTTCGCAGTCCGCGTGGTCGTGTTTAAGACTGACTTTCTGCTTCGTTTGCAGCTCGACGCTTGGACGCTCGAAGTCGTAATCGTCCATAACGTAAACCGCGGGCTGAATCTCGCGCGAAAAGTACCATTCGCTGACGTGGTCCTGCTCCGGGTTTTTCAGTTTATCCGACGTGATGAACTGAACGTCCTTATAGCCCGGAAAGGGCGACTGCTTGCTATAGGAATCCGCCAACACCAAAGTGTGTTTACCCTCGGCGTGCGTGAAGTAGTAGTAGATGCCCTCGAGCTCCATCAGGCGGCTGACGAAGTTGAAGTCCGTCTCGCGGTATTGCACGCAGTAGTCCCACTTGCGGTACTTTCCGGTGAGGTCATCTTTGATATCCGCGGCCTTGTGGTCGGCGAATACCTTCTTGATGATTTCGGGAACGGTTTGATTCTGAAAGATGCGGCAATCCGAAGTACGCGTGAGAAACCACAGCCAGGGCCTGAGGGTCGCGTGATACGTATGGTAGCGCCCGTGCATGCCGATCTGCGAGAAGCGCGTGACATAACCGTTGAAGTAGCGCGTCTTGTCGTCGGGCAGCTCGAGCTTTACGGTGAAGCTTTTGCCCAGTACGTCATCAAGGTTGATATCGCGCTTGGTGCTCAGCAGGTCGAGCTCGAACTCCGACAAGCGGCTGACGTCTTCACGCGCATTAAGCCGATGGAACAAGAGATCGTCCCTCTTGGGATCGGTCACCAGCTCCATCACCCGGCGCGTCGCCATGTCCACGTTGCCTCCCCGGAGCTGCCCCGGTTTATCGCCGGCGTCCGGTAATCAGGCGCCTGGCACTCTTCACTACTTATCGGATACCGCACCCGCTTCGATGTCAGCCGCGCGACGTCAGGTGCAAGCCTTACTCAAGGCGCGCGTCGGCCAATAGTTATTCTGTCCCTATCCCGCCGTACTATCGCTTATCTTGAGCTCGCCGTGCATCTAACTTTTATCATAGCCCCGCGTCGGCTCGCGTGTCACTCATCACATCTTTGCGGCGGTCACGACAAGACCGGTTACCGGATTGCCGCCTTCCATTCTCAGCGCGGCTGACTCGATCGCGCGTACTTCCAGACCGGCGGCAGACAGCGTTCGCTCAACGTACGCGCGGCTGTGACTGTAACGACCGTGTGGATTGATACGGTGTTCGGCATCTGCGTCTGCGGTTTCCTCGACGGTGAAAATCAGCAGCCCCTGGTTGCGCAATGCGCGCGCAGCCGCCTCGATTACCGGTTCCAGGCGACCGAAATAAACCAGCGTGTCTGCAGAGACGATCAAATCGAACGCGTCCAATTTGCTTTGCAGATATGCGGTCAGCTCTGCCTTGACCAGATCGTCGTACAGCGCGCGACCCTGCGCTTTGGCGAGCATGCCGGCGGACAAATCCACCCCTACCAAGTGCGATACGTACGGCGCGATCAACGGTCCGCACAGCCCGGTACCACAGCCCGCATCGAGGGCGATCAGATTCTTGGCGGGCGCAGCGCAGGCCTTCGCAAGCGCCTCGGCAATGAGCTGAGGCGCGCGATACTCGAGCCGGCCCAGCTTTTCGTCGAAGCTTCCGGCGAAGCTATCGAAGGTCGCTTCGACATACGCGTCGGAAGCGCGAGCCGGTACGTCATGCCCCGAGCAGGCGGAAAACATATGCTGCGCGACCGGGTGGTTCGGCTCGTCTCGCAGCCATTCGCGAAATACGTTTGCGGCGGCCTCGACTTGCCCAATGCTGTAGTAAGCGATGCCGAGCAGTTTCCGCGATTGCGGATGGTTCGGCATCAAGGTGATCGCCTTGCAGTAATAGGCGACCGCCTCTTTCACCATGCCTCGCGCCGAGAGCAGATTGCCCAGGTTGTTGTACGCGTTGATGTGCTCAGGATTGAGATCGATCGCTTTTTGAAACGCTTCGGCTGCTTCTTTGAAACGGCTCTGCGCCTTGAGCACCGCACCGAGATTGTTGTACGCGTCCGCGTGCTCAGGTTGGAGGGCGACTGCTTCGCCATACGCGTTTGCGGCCTCCGGCAGGCGGCCCAGCTCGACAAGTACATTGCCGAGATTGTTGTAGCGATCGGGCTGAGTGGGGTCGAGGGCGATCGACTTTTCGATGAGCTCGATTGCATCCACGCTGCGGCCGCGCTGATGCGTAAGCACGCCAAGGTAATGCAAGGCGTCAGGATAGTCGGGAGCGACCTCGAGAATCCTGCGATACACGGTCTCGCCCTCATCGAGTTGGCCTGCACGATGAAGTTGCATGGCAACCGACAAGGCTTCCGGGAGAGTCAGCTCGGATAGCGGTTCTTCTTCGCGCTCATCCGCAGGCGTGAGGGCTGCAGACGTTTGCGCAGCAGAGCGCAATTTCATCCCGGAAACGCGTTGCTGGTTGCTGCGGTGATCGAGTCTCGGCACAACGCTATCTCCCGGTGATCATCTGCGAGCGGCACGTTGCGCTCACTCGGTGGGTGTCTTCAATCGATCGCGATAAATGCCGGGCGAAGAACCGGGGATCTCGATTGCCTCCACTGCCTTCGTGTAGAACGCCGGACACGTAGCGCCGCCCACTACGGCATAGCCATAGCCGACGCTAGCCATGCCTTGGAGGCAAGTGAGCAGCAGATCGCGTCCGATCCCGCGCCCGCGCATTGCTTCGGTCACGCCAATCGGCCCGAAGAAGCCTCGGCACGTCGTGTCGTAACAAGCGAAGCCGACGATGGCTTGGCTAACTGTTGCGATGTAGCACGAGATCGGCGACTTCGCGAACGCCACGTCGCACTCGCTAGCCCACGTCACTCCGAATTCACGACGCACCCAATCGACAAGGGCGTGCTTTTCGTATGCCATCGCGACACGTACGCGGTGCGGGCCGGTCGAGGCAACAGCCGGCAGATCGTAGAGCTTTACCAGGAGATCGGGCACGGATCACTCGTTCGAACTGACCGACACATCAGCCGAACTGGTCGGGGGGTCGTACAACGATAACGTCACCCCGATCGAGATCGATGCATCTACGCCCATTGATCGATTTCTCTCCGCCCCACTTGCGCTCCTTGAGTTGCGGACCCAAGTGTCCTTGGCCGTCGTCTGCGCCATTCGATTCTGCGCAATAAACGATATTGTGGTCTGGGTCTACATCGCACACGATCGATATGTGTCCCGGCGATCGCGACTCCACGCCATTCGAGTAC
>JBDTMS010000336.1:0-5239 GCA_039934195.1 Betaproteobacteria bacterium | reverse complement strand
CGCGCGAAGAGATGCGCCAGGAGATCGACTTTCTCGAAGCGCGACTGCGCATGTTGCGCGATCAACTGGATATTCAGAACAACAAGCCGCCCCCGCAGGTTACCGTCGAACCGCCGGCGGTCATCCCGGGCGAAGCGCGATAGCCACCGCATGCGACTCAATGGCGTGGCCAATTCACATTCGACACATGGCGACCTGCGCTAAAACTCAAGCCGATCGATTTCCAGCCGTAGCGTATTTATCCGCCGTAGCGTATCTATCCGAGTGGCGTTCTGCGAATGTCCGCTAACTCGGAGGCGCTACAGCGCACGATCACGCTTGCGTACACCGGCGCATCCGGCATGCCGTACGGCTTACGTTTGCTCGAATGCTTACTCGCCGCCGGCGTTCGCGTATATCTGTTGTATTCGCAAGTCGCGCAGGTCGTCGCGAAGCAGGAGATGAACCTCGGCCTGCCCGGGCGCACGCGCGAAGCGGAAGAGTTTTTCCGCAAGAGATTTAGTGTTCCCGACCAGCAGTTGTGCGTGTTCGGTCGAGAAGAATGGTTCGCGCCGGTCGCATCGGGTTCGAATCCGGCCGACGCAATGGTGATCTGCCCATGCACGATGGGCACGCTCGCAGCAGTCGCGTGTGGCCTGTCGGAGAACTTGATCGAACGCGCTGCCGATGTGATGCTCAAGGAGCGCCGGCCGCTAATCCTGGTGCCGCGAGAAACGCCGTTGTCTTCGATCCATCTGGAAAACATGCTGCGCTTGACGCAGGCGGGCGCTGTGATACTACCTGCGAATCCGGGCTTCTATCATCATCCACGCACAGTCGACGATCTGGTCGATTTCGTCGTCGCGCGGATCCTCGATCAACTTCAAGTCCCGCATCAGCTGCTGGCACGCTGGGGCGAACCGCAGCCAGGAGAAGCCTGATGGCAGCGACCTTGCAGATCCCGATCTTTCCGCTCGGCACAGTGCTGTATCCGGAAGGCGTGTTGCCGCTGCGCATTTTCGAGCAACGCTATCTCGACATGACCAAAGTATGCATTCGCGACGAGTCGCCGTTCGGCGTATGCCTGATTCGCGACGGGCTGGAGGTCGGTGCGCCGGCGATTCCGTGCGATACCGGTTGCACAGCCCAGATCAAGCAATGGGATATGCCGCACCTCGGACTGTTCCATCTGGAAACGCGCGGTGCATCGGTGTTTCGTATCCTGGAGCAATGGCACACCAAGAACGGTTTGATTCAAGCACAGGTGGAAGTATGCGATGCGCCGGCGCCGCTGCCGTTGCCGGACGAGTTCGGCGAGTTAGTCGAGTTGCTGCAAAAAATCATGCGCAAGGTAGGCGCCGAACGGTTTGCCGCGCCGGTTCGTCTCGACGATGCGCAATGGGTCGGCTTTCGCTTGGCTGAAATTCTGCCGCTTGACGCGCCCGTCAAGCAGCAACTGCTCGAAGCCCGCGATCCGCTAGCGACGCTGCAAGAGGTGCGTGCGTTTCTCGAAACCCGCGACGTCGTGCTCTGATATCGCACGTGAATCGGTGGCGCTAAAGGCCGAGCACAGTTGCGCGTTTGGCTGCGCATCTGGACCATGCAAGCCGACCAGGATCTGTTTCACCGGCGCTGGAATTGCGGAAGCTAACGCGGCCTCTGCGCTGAGCCATGCGAATCCGTCCTCGCTCACACGCAAGGGCGGACGACTCACCGCGACTAACACAGGCGTTATGCGCAGCTTGAAGTGCGTAAAGCCGTGGTCCACGAGCGCCAGCGGCAGCATGTTCAAAGCCCGCAGCCCCAGGCGCGCAACTGCGCTTTCAATGTCGCTGTCCTGTGCCTCAGGAAAACTCCAGAGTCCGCCCCAAATTCCGATTGACGGACGCTTTTGCAGCAGCACCTCGCCTGCGTGCCACAACACCAGCATCGTCGTCTCGCGTTCCGGCAGAACCTTCGCAGGCCGTGGCGCCGGAATCTGCGCGATGCTGCCTTCACGCTGCGCAATGCAATCGGCGGCAACCGGACACAGCGTGCATGCAGGCTTTCGGCGCACACAGATGTTGGCGCCGAGGTCCATCAACCCTTGGGTGTAGGGTTCAACGCCCGCGTCCGGCAGCAGTGCTTCGGCGCGCTGCCACAACGCATCCTGCACATGTTTGTCGCCTGGAAATCCGGGAATGCCTTGGTGCCGAGCCAACACGCGCTTGACGTTGCCATCGAGAATGGCCGCGCGCTCACCGAATGCAAATGCGCAGATCGCTGCGGCCGTCGAGCGGCCGATACCCGGCAATGCGCGCACCGCTTCGAGACTGTTCGGAAACGCGCCGCCATACTGCTGGACGATGATTCGCGCGGCGCCGTGCAAATTGCGTCCACGCGCGTAGTAGCCGAGCCCGCTCCAATGCTCGAGCACGTCTTGTTCGCTCGCGTCGGCAAGGGTAGCGACGTCCGGAAAGCGCGCAATAAAGCGGCGATAGTACGGGATGACCGCAGCGACCTGCGTTTGCTGCAGCATTATTTCCGACACCCAGATGCGATACGGATCGCGCGTGTTCTGCCACGGTAGATCGTGGCGTCCGTGCACCTTCTGCCAATCGATGACACGCTCGGCGAACAAGCCGGCACCGGCGGGTGGTTGCAGCGCAGAGGGCAGCACTGTCGTTGCGGCCGAAGTCAGCGCAATGTCCTCGGTCCCATCGCGTTTGATTTTCCGATCACCGCTTTACGTCAACTATCACCGCTTTTGGCTCACCGGTTGAGCAGCCCCTTCAACCTGTCCTTCAACTGATCCTGCGGCGTCTGCGCTGGCGCCGCTTGCTGACCCGCTGCAGGCTGATCGCTCTGTGTGCTTGATTTGGCGCCGCCGCCACCGAGCAACTGTTTGCCCAAGTCTTTTAGCGAATCTTTATCGAGCTTGCCGTTCGCGATGCCTTTCAACGCTTCTTCTGCGGTTGCTTTCAAGGCCTCTTTCGACGCGCCGCTGAGCATCTGACTAAACTCGACTTTGTATTTGAGCGCGGCGTAAGGGCCATGCACGCGGACCGGAATGGTGAAGCCCTTCAGCTGCGCGAGATCTTTGCCGCCTTGTCCCGCAGCAGTTGCTACGACGCCCGTCTTGACGACGTAATCGACGCTGTCCTCGCCGACGTTCACGTCGCCCGTTCCGTTAACGCGAATGAACGGCGACTTGAGGCTGAGATCTTCGTTGTGCGCGATACCGTTCTTGATTGCGAAGCTGGCTGTGAGCTCGGAGAAATCCGTCTTCTCGTTCGCACTGCCGCTGCCTTCGGCGTCTTTGCCGCCGAACTTGGCCTTCACGTTGCGCACTGCGCCTGCGAGATCGATGCCTTTGATCGCACCATCGCGCAGCGCCAACTGGGCGCTACCGTTGAGCTGCTTTTTCATCACGCTGACCAAGTTGCCGGTCGTCGTCACGTCAAGCGTAACGTTGCCTTTGCCATCGAGAATGTCTTTGTTGGCGGCATCGCGCAGCAGCGGACCAATGGCGATGCCGGTCAGCTTCTCTTTCACCACGAAGTGGTTGGTGTTGGCGTCGACGCTGATTGCGCCGGCCATGTTGCCTTGGTACAGGTTCGCTACGAGCGGATCCACGTCGAGCTTTCCGCCTTTTGCACGCAAACCGACGCGTACGCTGGTCGCCTTGACATTGTCCACCTGCAATTGCCCGATCTGCAGTTTGCCGTCCAGATCCAGCGTTTTCAGCGGCGACAAGTCGATCGGCTTCTCCGGCTCCTGCGTCGTGGGTTTGCCGGCGCCTTTGTCGCCTGCGCTGACCTGTTTCGGCGGCAGATACTTGTCGACGTTGAGCTGATCGATCGCGATATCGAACGTGTACGCTGACCCGCTGAATCGCAGCATGCCGAGCTTCGCTTTGATGTTGCTCTCATCGAAATGCGTGGTGAGGTCCGCATCGACACGCTGCTTGGTCAAGTCGGCTCGCACCGATGCTGCCAGCGGCACCTCCACGCTCTTGCGCGGGATGGAGGGGCTCGACACGTTGAAGCGCGCAACGATTTTCGGCAGCTCGAACGTGCGCGTCTCCAGGTTTCCGATGACCGGCGTGGTCAGCGTGCCCTTGATCGCGTTGTCTTTCTGCTTTGCGTCGATGTCGAGCGTTAGCGCGGCGATCTTGAGCGCTTTGGCGGATCCTTCGACAGCGGATAGTTTCAAGCTGACGTCCGCGTTGCGCTCGGCGCCCGATAGCTTCGCCACCAAGGTGGCCGAGCCACCGCTGGCCTTCTCATTACTAACTTCGAGTCTGGGCGCGCTGAAGTTGATATCGAGATTGTCGGCTCCCATTTCGCCCTTCGCGGTCAGCGCAAGGCCATCGATCGATACCTGATTGGACGCGAGATTGATCTGTACTTTCGGCGCCTTCAGATCGCTTTGCGACAACGTGATCCCGGCAACCGTGCCGCTGGCCGACAACGACAAGTTGTCCACCGCCAGCGATTTTGGACTCGATTCCAGCTGCGGCGCGCTGAGCTTGATATCGAACACGTCTTTCGCGTGCGTGGCCTGCGCCGTCAAGGTCAGACCTGAAACGCGAACGAGCTGCGTCGCGCCATCGGTGTCGACGTCCCCTTTCAGCGCAGCGATGATGCCGGTGAAGTCGAGTGCGCTGCCATCGACTTTGGCGTCGAGGCCCTTGAAGCTGTAAACCTGCCCAGCAAGATCGAACGTGAGCATCCCGGACAAAACCGCGTGCAGATCGGCCCTCGGCTGATTGCCTTTGATCGACAAATCCAACTTGATGCGCGTCGGCGTTTTGTCCGCGAGATGACCGGTTTCGAGCTGTTTGAGATCCAGTGCGACGTCGTTGCCGTTGGTTTCGTCTTTCCACGTCACATGCGAGTTGGTGACCTGCACGCCGGCGATGTCGAGCTTCAGCGGTTTGCCGGGCTCGCTCGGCGCCGGTGAAGTCTCGGGTTTGTCGTGTGCTTTGCCGGTCTGCGCAAGATCGGAAAAGTTGGTGGTGCCGTCTTTGTACTTGATAAGATTGGCGCGCAAGCCATCGAGCCGCACTTCATCGACCACGACTTGCTTCGATAGCAGCGGCAACAACGCGACGAACACCTGCACACGATTGACGCCGGCGAATTCCCGATCGCTGTTGCGTTCGGACAATTGCGCCTGGCTGACTTCCGCACCGATCTTGGGGAAAAATTTCAACCCGATGTCGCCCTGGATTGTGAGTGCGCGCCCGGTCTTGTCCTTCACCAGCTTAACGATCTGT
>JBDTMS010000335.1:0-5254 GCA_039934195.1 Betaproteobacteria bacterium | reverse complement strand
ATACAAAAACGCGCCGGAAGATTGGCAACAGAAGCTCACCCAGCAGCAGTACCAAGTGTTACGCGAGGCAGACACGGAGCGCCCGTTCTCAAGTGAACTGAATCGCGAGAAGCGCGCAGGGAATTACGTTTGCGCAGGTTGCGGCGCGGCGCTGTTCCGCTCCGACATGAAGTTCGACAGCGGGACAGGCTGGCCGAGCTTCTTCAAGTCAATTCCCGGTGCACTCGCAACCAAATCCGATCGCAACCTGTTCGTCGAACGCACCGAATATCACTGTGCACGCTGCGGCGGCCACCACGGTCATCTGTTCGAAGACGGCCCTGCGCCGACCGGTCAGCGGTGGTGCAACAATGGGGTGGCGTTGGATTTCATTCCGGACTAGCACGCGGCAGGCGCCTCGCTTGCCGTAAGGTCTCACCGGCGCACAGCGCGCTGAGCTGATCGGCGCTGTGTGCGCTGAGGTAATTGGCGCTGTGGGCGCTGAGGTAATTGGCGCTGTGGGCGCTGAGGTAATCGGCGCTGTGGGCGCTGAGGTAGTCGGCGCGCCTCGCGCGCTTTGGTGATCGGCGCGCTGTGCCCGCGCGATGATCGGCGCTTAGCGCGCGAAGGTGAGCGTTACCGCTTCATCTTCGCTGCGTAAGATGAGCCCGGCGGGCGCCAGCGCGGCGCTGCTCACGCGCTCCAATGCATCGATGTACAGCTCATCGAGCGAGGCCAGCTCCGGCGGCCCGGCGGTGCGCTCGGTCAAAAATCCATGTTGCGTCCACTCTATTTTGCCGGCCGTGCGTAGTCTGAACTCGCCGGAAAAGGCGTTGACTGCGCCTTTGCCGGTGACCGCGCCGTCGCTGCCGAGACGCAACGTTGCATTGTATTGCGCAGGTAACGGGATTTCTTTGCCGTCGCGGATCATTTTAACCAGACGCCAAGCCACGTTGTATACCGCATCGCTGGCTGTCGCGACCGGCTCGCGTGGGTTCCCCGTGCTTCGCCGCTGAGGCGCCTTGCCGACCACCTGCTCGAGCACACCCAACCGCTCGTGCGTCATGCGGATGAAGCAGTCGCGCACCTGATTGTCGCCGACGCCCGTGGTAGGCCGATCGGACAAATGACCGCACTCGGCTCGCCGCGCAGCCAGGAAATTTTTGTGTTGCCGCTCGAATTCGTGGCTGGCTTTGCTGCGCGTGCTCGCGCCTTTCATCGCCTGAATACCGGCGCGCACACGTTTGGTCTGATTGATCAACTCGAGCTCAGCGTCATCGAACAGGTCGTCTAGGCAGATGGCGATGCCTTCGGTCGTCGGCGATGCGTTCGCGCAGTCTTCCAACGGCGTCGCTGCAACATCGGTCGCTACGCCCATGACGAGCACGGCCACGAGCGCAACCTGGCGACCAACGCGCCACCAGCACTGCAGCGCAAGACCGCGGGCTGACGTCGCGTTTCGTATCGAAAAGCCGAACGGAGCGAACGCGGGCCGCATCGATTAATCCTGCAGTCTGAACACGACCGGAACGGTAACGGCGAAATCGCGCCCGCGCATTCCCTCCGGCGCCTGCGGCAGCGGTTGCGAATCCCTCACCATCTTCACTGCTTGCTCATCCAGCACGCTGAAGCCGCTGCCGTGCGCCACCGCGACGTTGCGCAGCTTGCCGTCTGCGCCGAACTCGAGCTTGAGCTCGGCGGTGCCCTGCCAGTTGCGCAGTTGCGCAATACGCGGATAGGTCTTCTTCTTCGCGATGGCTTGCGACAATAACGATGCGTAGCCTCTTAGCAAACTACTGTCGATGGCCACCGGCGGTGGCGGCGCACTCGGCGCCTCGACTCTCGCCGGCGGCGGTGGCGGCGTCTCGACCCTCGGCGTGGGTGGTATTTCAACGCGCGGCTGCACGTCCGGCGGCGGTGTTTCTACACGCGGTTCCGGTACCGGCTCGGGCTTCGGCTCGACGCGCGGCTCTGGAATCGGCTCTGGACGCACATCGGGTCTCTTCGGCAGCACCAGCTCGCGCACCGGCGGCGGTGGTGGCGGTGGCAGCTTTTTCTCCGGCGTTATCGGTTTTTTGACCTGCGGCGGCGGGGGCGGCTCCGGTTGCACTATGGGTGGTGGGGGCGTGGGCGCCGGGATCAGCTCCACCACCAGCGGCGGGGGCGTTTTCGCTTCCGGGATACGCAAGCTGGGCAGCAGCGTAATCACCAACCCATGCAGCAACACGGACACGGCGAACGCGATCCCTACCGACGGCGAGCGATACCAGTCGGTTTTGAGCTGCATTTCGAACGTGGGATTCGCGGCGGTCACGGCAATCGGAAGACAGTCGGCAAAGGGCGTCAGTTTATATCAGCGACGGATTCCACCGGCGCGGTTTTGTAACGATCACGTGTGCAGATGGTACATGGCGCGCGGGGGGCGTTCGCACGCGCTGCGCGAGGGCGGTATAAAACGCGAATGTTAGCGCTACTGAGGTCGGGGGAGATCGGGCTGCGGCAGGAATCGCCAGATCGTCGAGCGGCACAATCGCACCGGCTGAGCGCCGCTAACCGCGTTAGGGCGCAGCCATCAGGCGTGAAAATTCGGCGAGCTCTTTGCGCACGCTAGCCGCCGCTTTGGATTCCATCGTGAGATAGCGGCGCAGAATTTCCTGGCCGAGATCGGTGATCCGCGCACCCCCGCCCTGTTGACCGCCGGTCAGCGTTTCGACGACCGGCGATTTGAAACTCTGATTCATCGTGTCGACCAGCAGCCACGCACGCCGGTACGACATGCCGAGCGCGCGTGCCGCTGCGGAGATCGAGCCGCTCGAATCGATCGCTTGCAGCAGGTCCGCCTTGCCGGGCCCCATCGCGATGGCCTTGCGAAACATGATGCGGATTTGCGGTTTGCTCGCCCCGGGCGCTTTGGTTGCTGCGGGCGCTTTGGTTGCTGCGGGCGCCTTGGTTTTCGCGGGCGTCTTCGTCTTTGCTGTTCCCGCCGTCTTTGCCGATCCCGCCGTCCTTGCGGGTCGCGTGGTCTTGGCGGACGCGCCGGTGTTTGCCGGCGATTTGGTTTTCTTGGCAGCGCTCATATCAGTCCCACCGTTGCGCAGCAGCTTCGTCCGTTGTGCGCGCGTCGACCCAGCGATCGCCTTGCGGCGTTTGCTCTTTCTTCCAGAACGGCGCCTGCGTTTTCAGATAGTCCATAACGAATTCGCAGGCGGCAAACGCATCGCCCCGATGCGAGCCTGCGACGATCACCAGTACGATCTGGTCGGTCGGGCGCAGCACGCCGACCCGGTGCACGATCGCAATATCGATCACGTCCCAGCGCGACTTCGCCTCGTCCACGATTTTCTCGAGCGCCTTTTCGGTCATGCCCGGATAGTGTTCCAAGGTCATCGAGGACACGCGATCGCCTTCGTTGCTATCGCGAACCAGTCCGACGAAGCTGGCGATAGCGCCGATCGCGGCGTTGCCGGCGCGCATATCGGCAATCTCGCGGCCGACGTCGAAGTCATCGGTCTGCACGCGAACGCTCATGTCAGCCGCCCGTCACCGGTGGAAAGAATGCGACCTCATCGCCATGTTCGAGCGCCGTCTCGGCGTTCGCCATAGCCTGATTCACCGCGACGCGCATCGGCTTGCTCGATGCAAACTCGGCGGTCCACGCACCGCCGCGGGCGGCCAGATAGTCTTGCAAGGCGCGCACATCGGCGATCGCCGCAGGTACGTCGAGCCGCTCGACCCCGCACCCCAACGCTTCCTTCAGGCGCGCGAAATACAAGATGGTCAAGGTCGTACGCTTCAGCGCAGAACTGTGCTGCGGCAGATCGGTCGGGTTCATAGAAGATTGCGCTTGGCTTGCATAGCTACGGATAAATTATCGGGGTGATTGCGCCGCCGCCCCGGGGGTTATTCAACAGGGGTTATTCAACCGGGGTTACTCAATCGGGATTACTCATCGGGATTACCATCGACAAACGTAAGGTTACGTTATCGCAAACCGGTTATGGGCGAACAAAGATCATAAGGCCCGTAACAACGCCCGCCGTTCCCGCGAAATCCGTCTCTAGCGACTTCTCCCGTAGATTATAGCGCCGTCGGCGCAGCCTTCCCCGCAATGGCTGCGCACGCTGTCCAAAGCGGGACACGCTATTTCCTTGAGGATATAATGCTCATCTTAGGTAAAGCGCCGCCCGCCGCTAATCTCAGACGCTAGTCACCCGAGATGCGCTGCGAATCGAGAGCGCTACCGGTCCCATCTCGAAGACACTATGGTTGCAGCATCGACGTCACTCACCGCCCCGGTCACGGGCGCATCTCGCGGTCTCATCGACACGCGCGGACGACCGCTGCGCGACTTGCGCATATCGGTCACCGATCGCTGCAACTTTCGTTGCACGTACTGCATGCCGAAGGAAGTATTCGGCAAGGATTTCCGGTTCCTCGAACGCGATCAGTTGCTGTCGTTTGGCGAGATTCATCGGCTGGTGCGCGTCTTCCGCGATCAGGGGGTCGAAAAAATCCGCATCACCGGCGGCGAGCCGCTGGTCCGCCGCAAGCTCGAGCGCCTGATCGAAATGCTTGCGTACTGGGACGATCTCGATCTTACCTTGACTACCAATGGCTCGTTGCTCAAGCAAAAAGCGCGGGATCTAAAAAACGCCGGCCTCAAGCGGGTCACGGTCAGCCTCGACTCCCTAGACGACGCCGTCTTTCGCACGATGAACGATGTCGACTTCCCGGTCGCCAAGGTGCTCGAAGGCATAGACGAAGCCGCCGCGGTCGGTCTACTGCCGGTGAAGGTCAACATGGTGGTCAAGCGTGGCGTCAACGAAGACAGCATCTTGCCGATGGCGCGTTATTTCAAACGGCACGGCCACACCTTGCGCTTCATCGAATTCATGGACGTCGGCGCGAGCAACGGCTGGAAGATGGAACACGTTGTGCCCTCGCGCGAGCTGGTCGAGCGAATCAATCGCGAGATGCCGATCGAACCCGTCGACGCCGCCTACCGTGGCGAAGTCGCCGAGCGTTGGCGCTATCTCGACGGCGGCGGCGAAGTCGGCTTCATCTCATCGGTGACCCAGGCGTTCTGCAGCGATTGCACGCGTGCCAGGCTGTCGGCTGAAGGTCAGCTCTATACCTGTTTGTTTGCCACCAAGGGCGTCGATTTCCGCGCGCCCTTGCGCAGCGAAGCGTCGGATGAAGCGCTGGCGGAATTGATCGGTAAGGTTTGGTCTGCACGCGCTGATCGCTACTCCGAAATCCGCACGGCGCAGAGCGC
>JBDTMS010000334.1:0-5260 GCA_039934195.1 Betaproteobacteria bacterium | reverse complement strand
GCGGATCCCGTTTGGGCAGACCCCAATCCGCTCGCATTGCCATTGCCTCTGATGGACAACTCAGACGCGGTGCGCAATCTGCTCTACAAATTCACGCTCGCCAAGCGGCCTTTGCAAACGCGTCTCACGTGGTTTTGGCATGGGCTGTTTGCCACCAGTATCGACGACGTCGGCGCGATTCTCATGACGCGCCAGATCGACACCTGGCGAAGTTTTGCGACCGGCAATTTTCTCGCTTTCCTGCTCGCCATGTGGAAGGACGGCGCGATGCTGAACTATCTGAACGGCGACGCTAACAAGAAGGCAAATCCCAACGAGAATTTCGCTCGCGAAAATTGGGAGCTGTTCACGATGGGCGCGGGATCCTACTCCGAGACTGACGTCCGCGAGGCCGCACGCGCTTTCACCGGCTACAGCGTAGATGCAGACAACGTAGTGGTGTTCAAGGCGAGGAATCACGACGAAGGCGCCAAGACGATTCTCGGTCAAACCGGAAACTTCGGCGGCGACGATGTCATGCGGATGACGTTCAATCGGCCGGCGACGATGACGCGCATCTGCACCAGGCTCTACCAGCATTTCGTCAATGAGCGGGTCGATCCACTCACTATCGATCAACTTACCGCCGCCTGGACGACAAGCGGCGGCAGCATCGCTGCCGTGATGCAGACTTTGCTCAACTCGCCGGGTTTTTGGAGTCCGATGAACCGCAGCGTTCTGGTCAAGAGCGCGATGGAGTATTGCATCGGGTTAGTGCAGCGCCTCGAGCTCCTGGTCAACGTCGATCTCGTGAATCGCATGATCAGGGATCTCACGCAGATGGGGCAGGAGCCGTTCCAACCGCCGAACGTCGCCGGCTATCCCACCGGTGCGCGATTGACCGGGGCGAGCATGCTGCTCGCACGTTATGCATTTGCCTACCATGTTATTTACGAGGTGAGCCCAGGCGGGGTGATGGCGGTAGTCACTGCGGGATTACCGGCGACGGTCGCACGCGAGCAGCTCCTCTCTACGATCGCCGCGCGACTCGGTTTTGCCAGTCTCGGTGCAAACACACGCAGTGTTGTCAACGAGTACCTCGGCACCGCGCCGATAACCACTGCCAATCTGCAGAGCAAAGCCCTCGGCGCACTTTATCTGCTCGCTTGTTCACCCGAATTCCAACTGACCTGAAGGCGCGCGACATGAAAAAACGATCCGCATCTCGCCGCGCTTTCCTGCAAGGCAGCGCAGCACTCGCAGCTTCCGGTGCATTGCCCGGATTGCGCGTCATGCGCAGCGCTCACGCAGCTACCGGCACGCCGCGCACACTCATCGTCATCCACCTGGCCGGTGGTAACGACACGCTGAACACCGTCGTGCCGTATACGGACCCAGACTACTATGCCGTGCGGCAGTTGCTGGCTGTGCCCGCTGCCGAGGTTTTGCCGATCAATGCGCGGCAGGGTCTGCATCCTGCGATGACGGCAGTCAAAGCGCTGTACGACCGCAGCAAGGTAGCGATCGTGAACGGTGTCGGTTATCCGAGCTTCAACTATTCGCACTTTCAGGCCATGCAGATCTACTGGACGGCTGATCCCGCACGGCGTACACCCACGGGCTGGCTCGGCCGCTCGCTCGACACCGCAGCCGCCGGCATTGTCAGCGGCGGCGGTACACCGGATGTTTTGACGGGCGCTGCGATCGGCTCCGCATTACCGCAGAGCTTGATCGGCCGCTCATTCGGCTCGCCCGTTCTGCCGGGCCGTGCGTCTCGCTTCAAACTTCCGGCAACGGACGATCTGCAGTCGGTTGCGCTATCTCGCATCCTGCAGCAGCAACCGCTGGTGACTAACGGCTCGTTCAATACCATCCTGCGCAATAATCGTGCGGCGATCGGCGCATTGGCGACGGTGAAACAGGCGGGCGCGAGCATCTCGTCGGTTGTCTACCCGAACGAATCGTTCGCACAATCGCTGCAGTTTGCCGCACAGTTGTTGCGCGTCGATTCGCAGATTCAGATCATCGCCATGCAGCAAGGCTCATACGACACGCACGAAAATCAATACGTCCGGCAAGCGACGGAGCTCGGCGAGCTGTCCACTGGAATCGGTGCGTTCATGAGCGATCTCGAAGCCACCGGAATGTCCGGCCGCGTGATGATTTTGCTGTGGAGCGAATTTGCACGCCGCGTGATGCCCAACGCGAGCGCCGGCACCGATCACGGTTCTGCACAAGCGTTGATGTTGATCGGCGATGGCGTGCGCGCTGGTGTCCTCGGCTCGCCCGCTAGCCTCAAGCCCGAAAATCTGGTGGACGACGGTAACTTGCCGATGACCACGGATTTCCGGCAGGTGTACGCCACGCTCCTCAGCGGCTGGCTGGGGATAAATCCGTTCCCGATTCTCGGCGCTGATTTCGCAATGCTGCCGATATTGCTTTGATGTCGACTACGTGAGGCTATGTGAGCTGCGAGCGGTTTGCACCCGCAGCTCACAGATCGCGCAGCCGCGCTGCGCGCTAGACTTTCACCGATTCCATCACGGTGAAGTCCGATTCCGTTGCGACGAGTCGAATCAGCTCGAACCCGCCATCGGCGAATAGCGCGCGATACTGCGCTTCGGTGCGCTCGCGTCCGCCCGGCGTCATCATCAGCATCACAAGATCGCCCAGTTTCGAGTACGAGCGTGCGTTCCCCGGCGGTACGATGCGTTCGCACACGAGCAGCTTACCGTCCCCTGGCATCGCCGCGTGACAGCTGCGCAGAATTTTCAGGCAGCGCTCATCGTCCCAGTCGTGAATGATGTGTTTCATGAAATAAGCATCTGCGCCCGCCGGCAGCGACCCGAAAAAATCGCCAGCGACGACGTCGCAGCGGTCGGCCACGCCTTGCTCCGAGATGTATTTTCGCGCACCTTCGGTCACGTGCGGCATGTCGAACAGAATGCCGCGCAATCCGGGATTCGCTTTCAGGATCGCGCAGAGGGTGCTGCCGTAGCCGCCGGCGATATCGACCACGGTCTTGAACGCGGAAAAATCGTAACTCTTGGCGACTGTCGCGTTCACCATGCTGGAAAAACTCACCATGGCATCGTCGAAGATTTTCGCCTTGTCGGGATGCTGCGATAAGTACTCGAAATGCTGGACACCGAACACGTGCTCGAATGCCGGCTCGCCGGTCGTCACGCTATGGCGCAGCGACTGCCAAGCCGTGAGCATCGTCTCATCGCCGGTAAATAGCGTCATCGCGTGCATCGAGCTGGGAATATCCGAGCGCAGCAACTCCGATAGATCGGTGTTGGCGAATCGCCCCTGCCCATCCTCGGCGAATATGCCGTTACTCGCGAGCGCACGCAGCAGGCGATACAACGTGTCGGCATGCGTATGCGAGAGTTGCGCTAGCGATTCGCAAGTCTTCGGTCCATCCGCAAGCAGGTGGGCGATATCGAGCTGCGCCGCGACATAAATCGCGCGGGATACGAAGTGACCGGCGATCAGGTCGCGCAGTTGCGTACGAGGATTAGGTTGCATGTTTGCGTGTTTGCGTAGGGCATTAAGGGAGCTCGGGTGAATAGGACTCTACTGGCTTGCCGGTCGCCAAAAGAACAGAGGTGCGGCCATCGACCAACTCGTGCAGACGGTTGCAATCTTCGCATTCGGCTTCAACGTGCGAGGCGGGAGCTGGCGTTCGCGTCAACGGCCGACCACGCTTCCGAAACGCACCCAGCGTTCGCCGTCGAAGCGCATCAGCTGCGCCTGCTCGACCGGCAAGTAATCCGTTGGACTGGTGTTGATCTTGATGCCGGGCAACATCATCGGCAGCTGCAAATCCTTGATGTCCGCAGCGTGGCGCATAACGTTTGTTCGCGTCAACTCATCTCCGCACCGACTCAGGACATTCACCATGAGCTGCGCGGTGGTGTAGCCCAACACGTTGAGCCAATCGGTTGGGTCGGCGTCCGGGTGCCACTGCTTTATCCAACCAAGATAATCTCTAACACCAAGGTCATCGCGCCACTGCGGATCGCTTGGATCCTTGGTGACCGCGGATGAAATTAAACCGACCGCTTTCTCCACGCCTGCCGGGCGCAGCACCGATCCAACCGAGGACGACAAGAAGGCGACGAGATGCAGCGGTTTCCAACCGATGTCGTAGGCGCGGCGAATCGCCTGCGATCCGAACTTTGGTGTCGTGAAATCGGCGAACGTATCCGCGCCCGAACCTTGGAGCGTTGCGATCTGCGAGTCGACCGTCGCGTCGCTGAGCTCGTACGATGCCTCGGCGACGATCATCTTGGATGCCTTGTCTCCTAGCGCGTCTTTCAAGCCCTTGAGATAGTCTTTGCCGTAATCGTCGTTTTGATACAGCACAGCGATCTTCGCGTTCGGCCGCGTCAGCAGAATATAGTCGGCAAAGAATTTAGCGTCGAGGCGAAACGGCGGCCGTGCGCTCTGAATCGTCCAAGGAAAATGTTCGGGATCGGCCCAGCGCATGAGATTAGTGGCGATAAACAGATGTGGAACTTTGTTGGCGTTGACATAGCCGTGAATTGCCGCATTTGCGGCGGTTCCAGGCGGCGAAAACAGCGCTAGCACTTGGTCGTATTCGACCAGCTTGCGCGTTTGCTCGACCGTTTTCGAAGGGGTGTAGGCATCATCCAGGCTGATCAATGTAACTTTGCGCCCATTGATGCCGCCTTTCGCATTTACCATCGCAAGGTAGGCTAACTCGGCCTTGCCCGTTGCACCGAGTGCCGATGCCGGACCGCTGTACGGCATGGTCTGGCCGAGCTTGATCTCAGTGTCGGTGACGCCGGGGCCATAGTTCTTCTCTGCATGCGCGACGCCGTGGGTAGCAAGTGCCGCAGCGAAGATCGAAAGTAAAAGCCGTGCATTTCTCATCCGAGTGCCTCCAATGTGGGGGCAGAGACATTCCTGCCGTGCGAGCACGCTAGGTCCAGAGCGCTGTCGGATAGCTGTCAGACAGCAGAACCGGTCGCACTAGTCTCGCACCCATTCAGATCACGCTGGGATCAGACGTTAAGCGTTGCGCCGACCGCCTGCGTTTCTGCAGACGGTTGCGTTCCCAGCACGACCGATAGCATTTCTTTGCAGCGGCGATAGACGTTGAGCGCTTCCGCCCTCTCCCCACGTTCGCGGTGGCACAGCATCCATTGCCGGTAAATTGGCTCGGCGACTTGATCCAGTTTGACCGCGCGGCCGTACAGCTCGATTGCATCTGCGAGCTTGCCTTCTTGCTCCATCGATCGCCCGGCGGCAG
>JBDTMS010000333.1:0-5266 GCA_039934195.1 Betaproteobacteria bacterium | reverse complement strand
GCGGCATTGCGGTCGATGACATTTGCATTGATCTGCGTGCCGCCGACCTGAATGTTCCCGGGGGCGCCGTGCGAAACGATGTGGATGGCGTCGACGTCGTGCGCGCCGGCAAGTGCTTCGGTAATTTGCGCGATGCCGTCGCGCGAGCTGTCCAGCACCACAACGTCCAATTGCCTCTGTAGCGTGGATTGCGATCTGACATCGTCGACCAGCGCTTGGTATTCCGGCGCGGCGGTATCGACGAATACGATTTCGCGGCGAGCATGCTCCGCCGCGACGCCGGTTTGCTGATCGACGGGCTGGCTGACGAACTCGCCGCTCGCGTCCAGCGTCCGTTGCTCGGCGATCACCGGTGCTGACGGCAATACCGGGCTCAGGTCCGCGGAGTACAGGATGCGCGGCTCGAGCTCTTCGATTACAGGTCGGCGCCGTTGGTTATCTTGGCTCATAGTCGGGGATCGGTACATCCGCATACCGGCGCGGCTTACAGGGCGCTCCGGTAAATATCCGATCGCTATACGCGGCTCTTCTACCAGTTTTTGGTTGGGGGCAATGCAGTCATGCAAATCGGGCGCGGCGTCGGTCGGCCTGGGCGGCAGTCGGCTGACACCTAACATCGCCTTAGACGCCCGGTACAGCGTCCCCACCTAAACTACGCAAATAACTTGCCCAGGTAACGATAGCGATTTCCCGAATGCGGGAAATCGCCTCTGAGGGGCGAATCTGCCCGCGGCGAGCCGGCTAATCGTTGCGAGAAATGCATCGTCAGCGCACGCTTTGACAATCGTAGGTGCACGGCTCTATTGCCAAGGAACACGGCGTGCGAAAGCGAAAATCGCTCGCATCCGCGCCACGGCGGCCGATTTACTCGCGGCAAAGTCGCAATGACGCCACTCAGATCGAGATCCAGTTGCCGACCCGGCCCGCAAGCTTTGCGGTGTCCGGCGCCGAGGCAGTGCAAAATGCCTTCGATGCTCCTACTGGGAATCAACATGGATCGTTGGCTATTCGGGCGCGCTTGGCGGCAAGCGCAAGGACGCGCCCTACCGCGTCACCTTTCCTCATCGCAGTCGCCACTAATCGTGAGCGAATCGGCCGGTATTACCAAGCCCCGGCGCGGTCATCGGTTGCGTCCGTCGACCTCGAAAATTTGAATGGGGTGGGATCCGCGATCGCGGCGTACCGCGATTCTACTGACGAGCCTGGTTGCGTTAGGCCCGCTCTCGACCGACCTATATTTGCCGTCGCTCCCCGCCATGGTCGACGTGTTCGGCACCGACGTCGCGCGCGTACAGCTGACGCTATCGGTTTTTCTGGTGGGATTTGCGCTTTCACAGCTGGCGTACGGGCCGCTTTCGGATCGTTTCGGAAGACGACCGGTACTTCTCGGCGGGCTCGCGATCTACTGCATCGCGAGCTTGGCTTGCGCATTTGCGACGACGATCGGCGGACTCATCGCAGCTCGCTTCCTGCAGGCACTCGGCGGTTGTTGCGGCCCGGTCATTGCGCGCGCGATCGTGCGCGACGTGCACGGGCTGCAGCGCGCCGCGCGCACGCTGGCGTACATTGGCGCGGCTACCGCATTGGCGCCGGCAATCGGCCCGATCATCGGCGGCTATCTCGAGGTCGCGTTCGGCTGGCGATCGAGCTTCTTCGCACTCACGCTGTTCGGCCTCGTTGTTCTGCTCGCGTCGGTCGCGACGTTGTCGGAAACCAATGAGCATCGCAATCCTGATGCAACGCGTCCGCTGACCCTGCTCGCGAACTATCGCGCGGTACTGCGGCACGACGCGTTCATCGGCTATACGCTATGCGTCGCATTCTGTTACAGCAGCTTGTTCGCATTTATCTCGGGCTCCTCGTTCGTGCTGATCGAGGTGCTACACGTCGCGCCGAATCGCTTCGGCTATTGCTTCGCCGTAGTCGTGGCCGGCTACCTCAGCGGCACGCTGTCGGCCGGACGTCTTACCATGCGACTCGGCATCGATCGGATGATTTCGATCGGCACGCTGCTCAGTGCGCTGTCCGGAACCGTGATGGCAGCGCTGGCGTTGTGCGGTGTCTACACACTCTCCGCAGTGCTCGTGCCGACGTTCTTCTGCATGTTGGCCGCCGGGCTGGTGCTGCCGAACGCGATGGCGGGCGCAACCGCACCGTTCCCGCGCATGGCCGGCTCGGCGTCGGCGCTGATGGGATTCGTTCAGATGGGATGGGCGGCTTTTCTAGGTTATCTCGTCGGCTACCTGCACGACGGCACGCCGGCGCCGATGGCAAATGCCATCGGCGCCGCAGGCTGGGGCGCGTTTGCGTCGTACCGAATCGTAGTCAGGCGCACACAGAGCGTCGCGTGAAGCAGCCCCTCTGCACGAGGCTCGCTCAGGTTGCAAGCGAACCGTCTGCGCGCCGATGCAGCCGATGACATGCAGCTACTCGATGCGCTAATAGTTATCCGGCTCGGTTACTCATCGGGCTCGATCCAGCCGGATAGCGAAGCCAAGACTGATTTCGTCGAAAAGATTCTCGGGGAGTTGTTCTAGCCATGACATATGGATGCTAAGCGACGTTGACTTCCACCTCGCCGAGGCCTTCTACCGATAGCGACACGCGATCGCCGACGGCGACGAATTTAGTCGCGATCATGCTGCCGGTCATCACCACCATTCCTTTGGACAAACTCGTGCCCCGCTCGGCAAGCGTATTGGCGAGCCACGCCAGCGCGTCGAATGGATGTCCCAGTACGTCCCGCCCGTAGCCTTCGCCTGCAACTTCGCCATTGATGCAAAGCTCGCCGCGGATGCTTGCGAGATCGAGCGCGCGCCAGTCGCGAACCGGTTCGCCGAGCACGATGCCGCCGTTCCAAGCGTTATCGGCGATCAAAGTGAGGATCAAGGACGAAATCTTCGTGTAATCGGCGTTGCGATCGTCGACCAGCTCGAACGCGGGCGACAGGGTGTCGACAGCAGCGGCGATTTGCTCGCGCGTATACGGCGCATTTGCAACCGGCAGATCCGCCCCAAGCGAAGCGGCGAGCTCACATTCGATTCCGAGGCGTCCGTAGTCGCTGCTGGCGAGTGTCGCCGATCCTCGGTAGATAATGCCGGCGTGGATGGGGCCGGCAAACGGTGAGGAAAAGCCAACCATTTTCTGCATGACCAGAGAAGTCAGTGCAACTTTATGGCCGGCAATGGGGCCGAGCATCGGTATGCGCAAGACGCTGAATGCATCTTGAATCGCGTACGCATCTTCGACGTCGCGCGGCGAAAACGCATCCGGAAGCGCGTCGAATTGCGCGTGCTCCCGATGGGCGGCTAGGAGGTAGTGCGCGGCTTGCGTACTGCGATCGTCGCTCATCATTTTCCTTCAGCAAACGGGATAGACATTTCTAGAGCTGAATAGTACGTGATGTGGATGAGCGAGATCCGGCGTAGAAGCCGCTAGAACCGCGCAGCGCTGCGGCGATTTCGGCGCAGGCACCCTGGGGGGCGCAATCGGTTGTAACGAGACGCTTTACGCGCCTCCTTCGCATGTAAGACCTACATGGGCTTGAAGACTTTGCACCTGCATTGTGCGACGGCGCGGCACGACGCGATCTAGAAAGCCATATACGACGGGCAGTTCCAGCTGCACAGCGCCAATTAACGCGGTGGCATACGGATTGCGAAAACAACTGGTAGCGGCCAGCCCGTCACGGATTGACCGATTCGCACACCATCCATCGATTAGGAGCAGCAAAATGAAAACAATCATTCTTTGGGCCATGGGCGTTCCGGTCGTAGTGCTCATCGCCTTGCACTTGTTCGGAATTCTGTAGCGTCCACAGCACTGACGGCTGCAGTTGATCGGCGGGCCCCTTAGCCAATTCTCTCAGGCAGCCGAAGCCGGTTTCTCTTCAAATCGGCGAGAACGGGTGGCGCGAACGACGACGCTGAAACGGATGTAGTGGGTTGCGTAATTCATTGTCGATAGGAGGTAGCGATGCTTTATTGGGCAGCCGTGTTTCTAATCATCGCAGTTGTCGCCGGTTTGCTCGGCGTGGGCGGTGTCGCCGTGATCTCGCAGCAGATCGCGTGGGTCCTGTTTGTGGTGGGGCTGATTTTGGCGGTAGTCACGTTCTTGATGAGTCGCCGCCGGTGACCTTTTAGGTGGCTACCGGGTCGTCGCCGTCGCCCACCCGGTGGCCGCTTGAAACTTGGCGGGATCGATCAAGCGGGGGGGTGTTCTGCGACGCGGGGATTCCGGACTGGTTCAGCGTTTGCACGTCGGGTTTCGGTGCTCCTCAGTAGGCGGTTCTCAGCGCTTCTTAAGTAGGAAAATTGCCAGGAGCTCTTTAGGAACATCGCCATTCTCGTGCTAGTGCCGCGACTCCGCTGTGACGCCACGCGTGCCATTGAAGAAGCCGGTTTATACTGATCGCCCGGTAGTGTTGATACGCTCGCTGTGAGGCGAACGAGGTGCTGCCTTACTCACTGATTACTTCACCTCTGTTCGAACGGTGTACGCGCAAGCTTCGCGCTTCGTTTCGATTCCTTGCAGTGCCCATCGATTCTCGTTCATAACCCATATCGAGGCCCCCATGTCCGACAGCCCCACACCATTCATCAAAGACGTAGCGACCCTGCGCAAGCAAGCGCGCCAGCACATCGAAGAAGGCGCAGTGACCGCAGGCTACCAGGCCGATGTAACCACCGTACTGAAGCTACTCAACGATGCGCTCGCCACAGAGATCGTCTGTGTGCTGCGCTATCGCCGACACCACTTCATGGCCAAAGGCATCCACTCTAAGGGCATCGCAGACGAGTTTCTCGTGCATGCGAACGAGGAGCAAGGACACGCCGATCAAATCGCTGAGCGCATCGTGCAACTCGGTGGCGCGCCCGATTTCTCGCCGCAGACGCTTACCTCGCGTAGTCACGCCGAATACATCGAAGGCAATTCGCTGGTGGATATGATCAAGGAAGACTTGGTCGCCGAGCGAATCGCGATCGACAGCTACAAGGACATCATCAACTATCTGGGCAGCCACGATCCGACCAGCCGTCGCTTGATGGAAGAGATTCTTTCCGTGGAAGAAGAACACGCCGACGAGCTGGCCGATCTGCTCGCGGGTCTGCCCGAGGAAATGAAGCGGGACGTGAAGTCCGGTAAGCCCGCTTAACGGAGCAACGCTCGCGAGTTTCAACGCGCGGCGAGGCGAGCGCAGGTCACTCGTAGGCCGTAAATCGCAGAACGGCGCCGCCCGAATCGGGCAGCGCCGTTTTTTCATGGC
>JBDTMS010000332.1:0-5273 GCA_039934195.1 Betaproteobacteria bacterium | reverse complement strand
GAATGGTTGCGGATGGCGAAGCACTCGATCGCATCGCTGCTGCCGCGCTTCGGTTCGACGCGCATGGTAAGCGAGTATCTGGCTAAATTCTATCTACCCGCTTCGCGCCAAGGGCGCCGTTACGCGGAATCCAATTTCGAAAACGCCCGAAAACTCGCGCAATGGAAAACGCTGGTCCGCAGCAACTGGCCGAAGGCCGGCCTGCGGCGGCTCGACACGCCGATGAAAAATGTCCCGTTCGGCGAAGGCGTGCGCTTCCAGCTCGCCGTGCGCATGGGAAGTCTGAAACCGGAAGACGTCGTCCTCGAGCTGGTGATCGGACGACAGACCGATGCGGAGAGCAAGCGAGACACGCGGCGCTACCGGTTCGAGTGGGAGGGCGTGATGACCGACCAGGGCGAGCACAGCTTTGCATTGCACATCACGCCGGAAATGTGCGGCAAGCTCGAGTACCGTGTGCGCATGTATCCGTACCACGAGCTGCTGACGCATCCGTTCGAGATGGGCATGATGCGCTGGTTGTAGCGCAGTCTCCGCACAGACTGCGCGCCGGCCGATCTGTCACGGCAACACCGCAGGCGCCTGCGGCAAATGCAGGCGCCTGCGGCAAAGATGCCGCCGCTCGCGTGGTAGAGTCCGCCTTCGACAGCATCCGCGCTCCATGATCCGACTCTCGTCCGGCAATCCCAAACATCTACTCGTTGCGTCGGCTCTCGCCACTGCGTTCTCGCTGAGCGCCGGCGGCTCGATCGCCGCGCAAACCAACGTGCCTCGTTGCGTCGACAGCATCGCTCAGCTGTTCAACCGCACGTCGCCCGCTGTGGTGATGATCACCGGCCAATCGATCAATCCATATCGCCTGCAGAATCGCGTTACCCGCTCGCTTGGCTCCGGCTTCATCATCGATCCGAAAGGTCTGGTGCTGACCAACTCGCATGTGGTGTTCGGCTTGCAGGCACTGACGGTCACGCTCGACGATGGCACCATCGTGCCCGCGAAGATCGTCGGTGCCGATCCGATCTTCGATCTCGCTTTGATCTCGATTCCGAAGCCGGACCATGGCACGCTACCGGTGCTCAAGCTGGGCGATTCGGACAAGCTCAACACCGGCGAAGACGTGGTCGCGATCGGCAATCCGCTCGGGCTCGATCAGACGATTACGCACGGCATCATCAGCGGGCTCAATCGGCTTCTGCCGGAAACGCCGCTGTCGTTATCCGAGCCGCTGATCCAGACCGACACGCCGATCAACCCGGGCAACTCCGGCGGCCCGCTGCTCAATCGCTGCGGCGAAGTCGTCGGCATCAACAGCGCGATCCTGCCCGATGCGCAGAACATCGGCTTCGCGATTCCGATCAATCTGGTCAAGTCGCTGTTGCCGGGTCTGCAGAAAGACGGCCGCGTTATCCGTCCCTGGATCGGTTTTCACGGCCAGATCATCGGCGCCGATCTGCGCAAAGTCCTGCAGATGCCGCTGGTCGACGGATTGCTGGTCGAAGTGGTCGAACCGGGCAGTCCGGCCGATAAAGCCGGCATCCACGGCGGCGATATCGAGCTGATCATCGGCGGCTCATCGCTTCTGCTCGGCGGCGACATCGTGGTGCAGCTCAACGGCGCGCCGATGAACGACGTCGACAAGCTGGGCGCGATCATGCGCGGGCTGAAAGTCGGCAGCACGATTAAGCTCAGACTGTTTCGCCAGAAGCAGTATCTCGACGTGCAATACGTATTGCCGGAACGTCCACTGCTACCGGGCGATCTCACCGATCCCGGCGGCAGCGGCGAGCGCATGCCGCGATACGACGGCAAAGCCGACATGACGCACCGCCTGCGCGGATTCGATCGGCGCGGACACGACTAAGGTCCGCGAAGCGACATGCACAGCGGTGAAACGACGGCGCCCGCCCAAGTCGAACCAGCCCAGGTCGAACAAGTTGGGGTCGAACAAATCTCGGTTGAACAAATCTCAGTTGAACAAGGCCGAGTCGAACAAACCCCGGTCGCACAAGTCGGGATCGGACATTCGTATGTCGGACCATTCGAACGCGCGCAAGCCGAGATCGGACAATCCGCGGCCTGCCAATTCGATGGCTTGATCGCAGATATCGCCGCGCGCGGCTGGACCTGCGCGCCGCACTTTCTCCCTGAGTCGATTTGGCAACCGCTCGCTGCCGATTTGCGAACGTGTGTACTCGGGGGACGATTGCGTCCGGCCGCGATCGGCGCCGGCGCAACCTTGCACGCAGACGTCAATGCGCGCGGCGACGACATCGCCTGGCTCGATCCGCAGCAGGCGAACGCCGCGCAGCAAAGCATATTCGCTCGCCTGGAAGCACTCCGGCTCGATCTCAATCGCGGGCTGCAGCTGGGCTTGTTCGAATTCGAAGGTCACTACGCCCGTTATCCGGCGGGGGCGGGTTATCGGCGTCACCTCGACCAGCACCGTGGTAACGATGCGCGCGTGCTGTCATGCGTGCTTTATCTAAACCCAGATTGGCGCGAGCAGGATGGCGGGTGCCTGCGTCTCTACACCCGTCCGGACGATAGTGAGCATATCGATCTGCAACCCGCCGCCGGTGCGCTCGTGTGTTTCTTAAGCGCCCGCTTCTATCATGAAGTCCTGCCGGCACGCCGGGAGCGGTTGTCGCTGAGCGGCTGGTTTCGCCGCCGAGCTTGATGCGCCGCGCGCGTTGCACGCGCATTCGACCGCAAAATACCGGACACAAACTACCGGAGGTAAGAGCAGCACTTTAAAAGCCCCGGTTCGGCCCCATTTCAACGTCCCGGTGCGATGGCGTGCGCACCGCAGCAGTTAACCCGTTAATATCACGCCTGGCAGGCGCTGTCCGACCCCGTTGGCAGCGCCTTTCGCGTTTTCATTGGTTGCATGGCTGGATGACAGGGGAAATGGCAGACTTCAAAAAGCACGTCGCGTTCAAGGGAAAGATTCTCATCATCGGCTTCGGCGCCGTCGGCCAAGGCACGCTGCCCCTGTTACTGCGTCACATCGATATGCCGAAGGAGAACATTGCCATCGTGACGGCGCAGGACTGGGGCCGCGAGATCGCCGAGGAATACGGCGTGGCGTTTCGCGTCGAACCGCTGACGCCGGACAACTACCGGCAGATTCTCGATCGTGAGCTGCGTGCCGGCGACTTTCTGTTCAACGCTTCGTACGACGTGTCGAGCCTGGCGCTGATCGAATATTGCTGCCAGCGCGAGATCCTCTATCTCGACGCCTGTATCGAACCGTGGGCCGGCGGGCATCGCGACGCAAGCGTGCCGGTGTCTCGCCGCACCAACTATGCGTTTCGCGAGTCCGCGCTCGAGTTGCGAAAGAAGTTTCCCGACGGTCCGGCCGTGGTGCTGATGCACGGTGCGAATCCCGGGCTGGTCTCGCACTTCTTGAAGCAGGCGCTGTTGAATCTCGCTCGCGACCTCGGCGGTCCGAGCAGCGTGCCGCAGAACAAGGACGCCTGGGCGCGTCTTGCCATGGGGCTCGGCGTCAAGGTAGTGCAGATCGCCGAGCGTGATCGGCAAGTCAGCACCACGCGTAAACAGTGGGGCGAATTCGTCAACACCTGGTCGAGCGGCGCCTTCGTCGGCGAATCGCTGCAGCCCGCCGAGCTCGGCTGGGGCACGCACGAGCGCCACTGGCCGCAGCAAGGCATGGAATTCGGCTTCGGCTGCGGCTCGTCGATCTACATCAATCGTCCGGGTTGCACGACGCGCGTTCGCTCGTGGGTCCCGAAAGAAGGTGCGTTTCAGGGCTGGTTGATCTCGCACGGCGAAGCGCATTCGATTCCGGATTACTTCACGGTGCGCGACAAAGGCAAGGTCATTTATCGTCCGACGTGCTACTACGCCTATCACCCGTGCGATGACGCCGTGTTGAGTCTCGAAGAAATGGTGGGCCACAACTTCACCATGCAAGAGAGAACGCGGCTGCTGCGCGACGGTGTAGCCGACGGCTTCGATGAGCTGGGGGTTTTGCTCATGGGACACGCGAAGGGTGCGTACTGGTACGGCTCGCAGCTGACGATCCACGAGGCGCGCGAATTGTGTCCGCACAATAATGCCACCAGCCTGCAAGTGAATGCCCCGGCGCTCGGCGCGGTCGTATGGGCAATACGGAATCCGCGCGCGGGGATCGTCGAGCCGGACGACATCGATTTTCGAACGGTTCTGGATATCGCGATGCCCTACCTCGGGGCGGTGGTCGGCGTGTACAGCGACTGGACGCCACTGGAAGGCCGCGGCGCGCTGTACCCGGACGATGTCGATCGCGAAGACCCCTGGCAGTTCAAGAACTTTCGCGTCGTATAATCGCAACGGCGTTGCGGCGGGTTAGGCTTGCGCGCCGCTTCCAATCGAGAACAGGTTCGACGGCGGGCATCCGTCGGAGAGAATCGATAACAACGATAGTGGGAGATCATGACGAGGCTGCTCAAACTCATCATGCAGGCGCTTGGACGCAAAACGCAGATGCGTCTCAAAGTCACCTTCGCCGACGGTTCGTCGATACAAAACCGCGAGGGCGAGCCGCTGGTCCGGCTGCATTACAAAACCATCGGCGCGCAATGGAAGACGATTCTGTTCGGCCATGTCGGCCTGTTCGAATCGTATTTCGACCAGACGCTCGAGATCGATGGCGATTTCGGCCGCGCGATGGCAATCGGTTTCGAATCGGGTTTCGATCGCGCGCAGAGTCCGATCGTCTGGCTGCGCAATCATTGGCACGAGCTCAGATTCGGCAACCGCACCATCGCACGCGCGAAAGAAAACGCGCGCTTCCACTATGCACTGGGCGCCGACTTCTACGGATATTGGCTCGACCGGCCGCTGATGATGTACACCTGCGGGTACTGGAAGCCGGGCACGCGTACGGTGGAAGAAGCGCAGCGTAACAAGATCGATCACGTCTGCCGCAAGCTGCACATCGAATCGAGCGATAGTGTAGTGGACATCGGCTGCGGTTTCGGCGGCTTCATGATCCACGCGAATCAGCACTACGGCCCGCGCGTGTGCGGCACCAATACCACCACCGAACAAGTCGTGTGGCTGCAGGATCAGATTCGTGCGCGTGGATTATCCGACCAGCTCGAAGTGCGGGAATCCGACTTCCGCGAAGCTCACGCACAGTTCGACAAAGTGGTCTCCATCGGCGTGCTCGAACATGCCGGGCGCGATCAGTTAGACAGCGTCGTCAAGGCACACGCAGATTTTCTGAAACCCGGCGGGCTGGGCATGCTGCATTTCATCGGCCACGTCGG
>JBDTMS010000331.1:0-5292 GCA_039934195.1 Betaproteobacteria bacterium | reverse complement strand
GCGTTCGGAAATCCGACCTTCTCGTGGCGAGTCAGGCCGGGCTCGACAGCAAGACGGCGAAAGTCGTCGAAGGTCAGATCCTTGAAACGGCTATAGTCGCTCATGTAATTTGCAAAACATCGCTTCAATTCAGCGCCGCCAGAGCCCGCTCGATTTTCGCCAGGTCGATCACGAAGTCATTCTGATAGTAGAACGCGTGCCGTTGCGTCACCTCTCCCAGTACGTATTCCAGCCGGTGGCCGCTGAATTGCGCGAGGTGCGAGAAGAAGTAGTAATTAATCGCCGGGTGCCATTGCGTGAACAGCAGTATGCGCGCCCCGGTGGGTGCGAAGATGCTGTTGATCATGTTCGATCCGCCTGGGCCTGCCAACACGCTGGCTTCGGAAAACAGCCGCGCCTGCTCCGCGAAAGTGTGTTGTTCCGGGTACACGATTTCAAACCCATGCGAGGCCAGTAGCCGCTCCACTTCCAGCTCGTTCGTCATCCGGCGAAATTGCGATTGATGCAACCGAGATATATACAGACGGCGCCCTCCGCCACTGCGGTCGCCGGCGCGTGCAAAATGCTGTCTCAAATAGGCGAGTGCATCCTCGGACACGGCCACTTCACCACCCGAGGGTCGAGCAAACGGGCGATAGTTTTGCCGCCGCATCGTCGACAGGTCCGACAGGAGAACAACGCGTTCAAGTTTGTAGCGAGTGTGAGTCGCCAGCTCGATTACCGGCCGCCGAGTGCAGTTGAGCGCTTGCAAGGATTCGAGCTGCTGTGGATAGAGTCCTGCATCGACTAACAACGGCCAGTCGTCGTACTCCGGAAACTGGTCGAGAAGCCATAAGCGAGGGAGAAAATCGATCACCCAGTGAGCAAAACTGTCGCGGCCTCTGCCGGCGATCAACACCCCCCGGTCCTTGGTCAAAGTCCCCAAAGGCGATTCGTTCATCAACAGGTGGCCGCTGGAGGCATAACGAATAAAGCCATGCTCCACTTCGATCGCATCGTCCGGATTGCGTGTTGCCATGTCGTATAACGCGATCTCATCCGACTCCGTCAGAACTACGTCGTGCCAGCCGATGACAGTGGCGTTGTGAATTTCCGCCAAGTACAGCTCATGCAAAGTGCCGGTGGAAGCTGGCACCGGCTCGGGCGGCGGCTCGCTGAATTGCGGAGCTACCAAGTGTTGCTGCACTTCCGGACGCACCATTTCGTACCGGGCTCCGGACATCGAACACCACTGCTTCACCGACATCAGTTGCAGCGATCTGGCAGGGATCTGTGTGATGTTCAAGTACTTCGAGCACAGTCGCTGATATTCGCGATAATGCGCGACTCCCTGTTCGAGCATTCCTGCGAAATACAGTCGTCGTCCGAGCTGCAAATGCGCGTCGATATAGCTCGGGTCTATCGCGAGCACGCGCGCATACCACTCGCGCGCCTTCTCATACTCGCCGCGGGCCTGGAACAAGCCGGCAGCGCTGAATAGTGCATCGCTGTAGTCCGGCCTGAGCCGGACTGCTTCTTCATAACAGGCGAGTGCTTCGTCGTAGCGTTGCAAAACATGCAGGGTATTGCCCCGGTTGTATATAGCTTGGGCATACTGAGGCTGCATCTGAATGGCGTGCCGGTACATCGCCTCCGCATCATCCAGCTTTTTTTCCGCGTACAGCGCATTGCCGAGGTTGTTGAAGTATGCCGGACGCTGCGAGTCAAGCTCGATAGCGCGGCCGATCAGCGGCAGCGCGGCGTGAGCATCACCGACCTGGAGTGCGATTACGCCGAGTAAGTGCCACGCGTCGGCATGATCCGGGTTCGCGTGCAGTAGTTCCACATAAATGTCTTTCGCTTGCGCAAGCTCACCGGCCGCCTGCAGCTTCATCGCCTGCTGAACTAAGGCGTCCGCGTGGCCGGGAATGGGCCCGTCGGCGCCTGGAGTCGACACAACGCGCAGCGTGGCCAAGGACGGTTCCGAAGTCGCGCCTGGTAACGCCCTGCCTTCCGCCATGCGTTCGAATAAGTCGCGATAGGCGTCCATTACTTGCGCGTTACGCAAGATGCGGCCGCTGCGCTCGACGATCTCTGCAGAGAGCGCTGCCCGTCGCGCCGGATCCTTCGCGATGGCCAGCGCGCTGGCCACATATGCGTCTGCTGTATCTACGATGCCCTCGCTCAACCCCATCAACGCGTAAAACGACGCCGGGGCGCGACCGCGGCATGTAGCGCCCACGATGCTGACGATCGGCGTCCCGACCGAGATGCAAATGTTGCAGGTCGTCCCTCCGCTGTGATGCGGCGTATCGAGCGCGATAGCGGCCGTTGCGATGATCGCGCGGAAGCGTTCAAAGTCGCGTGCATACGGCAGGAACACGACCCGCTCGAGGTCGGAAACGGGCGCCACTTGCTGCAGGCGTTCGCGAATCAAAGCAGACCAACGCGGCTTGCCGTCTTCCTCAAAAAACAGAACAAAGCCCTCAGAGTCGCCGCTTAATATTCCAGCCACCAGCACATCCATATCCGGATGGATCTTGTGCAGTTTCATCGGACACACGTACAAGCGGCCGGTCTGGGGCAAGCCGAGCTGGGCACGGCTTGCTGAGCGAGCCAACGGTGGATATGCGCGTAGCACCATCGGCATCTCGTCTAGCAAGAGCACATGCTCGGTGTACTGACTTTGCGCATCCGGTGGCTCGATCAATCGGCTGGATACGAAATAGTCGAGACTGGATACGCCGCTTGTTTCGGAATGTCCCTGCAAAACGCACTGCTTGGATGCCAAGCGTGAGAAGGACAGAAAATACGTGAAGGGATCCATGCCGATATCGGCGTACACCAGGATATCGAGCTCGCGCTGTTCAATTGCATCCCGCGCATCTTGGAGCGACCACGGCGCCAGCTGCACATATTCACGGCATGCCTGAGCCGTGTGCCGCAACGTTTCATCCTGCTTGAATCCTATCCCGAACAGGTACACCTCGAAGCCGGCGAGTTGCGCCAAGTGTTCGATGATCGGGTTGAAAAAATTGCCTACCGAATGGTGGTGAAAGAAACGCGAGACAAATCCGATTCGAATGGCGCCATGCGCTGCTCGTAGCGACTTCGGAGCCGCTGCCGTATACAGCAGCGATGGACAACACGCAGCGAACAACTGAGCGCGCTTTTCGAGCAGCGCGCGATCGTTCATGCCGTGATAAGCGAGATAGAAGCTGACGTCGGGGTAGGCCAGCAGATCGTGCTCGGTCGTGTGCAGATCGGCAGCGATCAGCGCATCGAGCTCGCGCCCCAGGCGGTCACGGCTGGCCAGCAGCTCTGCGTTGGAGTGCGGGATCGGCGGCAGCATGCATGCAGCGGCGATGCGCAGCGCCACGCTCGGCTTCATCTGCAATGCTGCATCGTAGGCCTGTCGGGCCTGGTCTAGATCTCCCAGCCGATGCAGCGCAGATCCGAGGTTCGCCGCAGCCTCCGGATAGACTGGTCTGCGTTCCAGAGCAGCGCGAAACCGGTCTACTGCTTGCTCCACCGCGCCTTGCTCGTTCAAGACGATGCCGATGCCATTGTATGCGTCGGCGAAGTCGGGCCTGATGGCAATGGCGTGCTCGAAAGCGATGCGTGCGGCATCGTACTGTTCCAGCTGCGTGAGGACATTGCCGAGATTGTTGGACGCTTCAACTAGGTCTGGCTTGAGCGCGATGGCGCGCTCGAAACAGATGCGCGCTTCATCGGTAAAGCCTTCTTCGAGGAATAGCACGCCGATATTGCTGTAGGCCTCCGCGTGCTCCGGGTTGAGCGCCAGCGCTTGTTCGTAGTGCGCAACCGCATCGTTACGATCGCCGCGGGCAGCCAGCCGTATGGCGAGATTGAAATGGAGGTCGCCGGATGCGGGACATGCCTGGATTCCGGATTGCAGCAGGTCGATGCTGAGCCCATCATCGCGCTCGCCGAGGAGCCTCGCGAGGTTGATGTAAGCCGGTGCGAAATCATGGCGCCGTTCCAATGCTCGCCGTAGCAGGGCTTCAGCCTCGGCGGTATCACCTGAGTTATGCAGCAGCCGCCCCAGATTGTTGAGCGCTTCCGCGAACTCCGGTTTGGCCTTCAGTGCGGCTCGATAGGCCTTTTGCGCCTCAGTCCCCGCGTCTCTCGCCTCCAACAGCATGGCGAGTTTGAAGGAAGCCATTGCGTGCGGATGAGCCTCAGTGCTTGCCTTGGCATAAGCGGCTTCCGCTTCATGTCGTTGCCCCGGCGCGGCGAGAGTCTCGCCCAGATAAAACCAGCCGTCGGCGTGCCGCGCATCGAGGTGTGTTGCGTCCTGGAGCAAGCGCTGTGCTTCGGCGAACTCGCCTTGCTGAAATCGCAGCAGCCCCAGCAGGTACCGAGGTTCCCATGCCTTCGCAGCGTGTGCGACTAACCGTTCGTAGACGTTAGCGGCTTCGTCGAGCTGCCCGCGATTGTGCATCTCGACGGCTTTGGCGAGTTTGCGCTGGGAGGTTGCCTGGTTGGCGATCGTCATGTCGTGTGCGACGTGCGCGGTACGAGCTTTGAGTCAGGTGTTGGGATTATCGCGTGCGATGCGTCGCGCTCTGTATTGACCGATTTCGGACGTGCGCGGGGAAACTTTACAGTTCCATGCCGGTTGCGGGGCATGCTAAGCGCCGCAGCCACTGGATTCCAGCCAGCGCCAGTCGTGCTTCCATGCGCGCACCGGAGCAGCTTGTGCAAGCGTTTCGTACAGCGCCAGGTCGTGATCGCTGTCCACTTCGCACCAGCGACCTGCCGTCGGGACCGCTCCGATTGCCACGCCTGCAACTAGCGCGCGGGCGAGCAGCGAAGTCATGTCCATGCGGTCGCGCTCGGCCGGCTGCGCGTCCATCCACACGTCATGCAGCTGCTCGAATCCGCGTGCGGAAAGCCTGAACAAACCTAGGTATTGGCCTTGAATCGATTCGAGTGGAACGCCGCGCCGGCCGATATCCACGATGCGCGCGTGCTCCACGCGAAAGCTCTCCGCATCGGTTGCCGGGTCGTCGAAGCGTTGCCGCCAAAGTGCCAGCCACATCGTGTCGTAGGCCACGGCGATGTCGTATTGGCTATCGAGCAGAGCGAGTGGAATGTCCGGGTGATAAACGATGTCGCTGTAAGCCACCAGCCAATTGCCCTGCTGTAGTTGAAGCGCAGCGCAGAATAGCGACGTCGCCATGTTGGTTTGCTGCCAACGCTCGTTGCTGATTGTGGGCAGACCTCGCTCCGCGATCATTTCCCCGCGATATCCGGTCACCGCCGTGATATCTTCGATTCCCGCAGCGG
>JBDTMS010000330.1:0-5292 GCA_039934195.1 Betaproteobacteria bacterium | reverse complement strand
ATGCAGTAGTGCGCGGTCAATCCGACTATCGCCAGCAGCACGATCCAAGGCCATAGATGCGCCGAAGGCCAGACCCAGTGCTGCAGCGCCGGGATGGTAGACAGCGGCAGCTGAATGACGCTCATGTAGAACAAAATGCAGAGCGGCGTTTCGGTGCTCGACAGACGCTTCATCAACACGTACGAGATCGCGTAACAGACCGCACTTGCGAGAACTGCCAGTGCGGCCAGACTCACGACTTGCACGCCGGGTCGCAGGATGATCAATGTGCCTATGAAACCTAATGCCACGGCGAACGCGCGCCGCGACGTCATGCGTTCGCCGAGGAACAGCGTCGCGAGGATTGCGGTCCAGATCGGCGTGGTGAATTCGATCGCAAATACTTCGGTCAGCGGGAGGATTCCGATCGCGTAGAACCAGCCGTATTGGCCGCCGAAGTGCGCGATGTTGCGTCCGAGATGCACGCCGAAGACGCGTGTTTTGATCTGCGCCCAACCCGCACGTTGCAACACCACCGCGATGATGACGAGTCCGATCAAACTGCGCAGGAACAGGGTCTGGAATGTGATCAGCTCGGCGGAGAGTTGACGGCCGGCAATCGCCATCGTCAGCAGCGAAAGCAGAGCACCGCCCATCCAGCCGGCGGCACGCATGACGGGCGGAAACGCTTGCGAGCGCATCTGCGGTGTGTCTGTGTATTCGATCAAGTGGGGAACTGCGGGAGTGCGCACTTTACTACAAGCCCGCTGCCCATTGCGCACCCGGCGCTCGCGCAGCGCGTTGCGGTCAAGCGTAGGATAGAACGCAATCAACGAGGAGGCATGCAATGCTGTATCGAGCTTTTGGCCGGACCGGTTTGCAAGTATCGGATCTCGTCTTCGGCGGCGGCTGGGTGGGCGGCGTTCTCATCCATCAAGATGATGCGACCAAGCTGAATACTTTGCGGCGCGCGATGGATGCCGGCATCAACTGGATCGATACGGCGCCGGCTTACGGCAAGGGTCAATCCGAGCAGGCGCTGGGTTGGCTGCTGAAAGAGATCGACGTAACGCCGCACATTTCCACCAAGATCGGTCTGGATACCGATCGGCTCGACGACATCGCGGGGCAAGTCGAGCGGGGCATGCAGGAAAGCCTGAAGCGATTGAATCGCGAGTCGGTCGACGTGTTTATTCTGCACAACCAGCTCGGCACCGACGTCACCTCTGGTGTCCTTACGCCCGATCATGTGCTGCGCAAAGACGGCGCAGCGGATGCGCTGGAGCGAATGCGCGAACAGGGGCTGACGCGCTTCATCGGCATGACAGCGCTGGGTGACGCCGCGAGCTGCAGAAAAGTAATCGACAGCGGCCGCTTCGATGCGGCGCAGGTGTACTACAACCTGCTCAACCCAAGCGCTGCGCGCAAGCTGCCGTCGCAATGGACCGGTCACGACTTCAGCGGCGTGATCGATGCATGCAAAACGCAGGGAACTGCGGTAATGGCAATACGCGTGTTTGCAGCCGGGGTGCTCGCGAGCGACGTGCGACATGGCCGGGAGGTCGTCATCGCGCAGGCAACCGAGTTGCCCACTGAAGAGCGTCGAGCCCGGGCGGTATTCGCGAAGCTCGGCGACCAATACGGCACGCGAGCACAGACTGCGTTGCGCTTCGTGCTGAGCAATCCAGATGTTGCGTGCGCGATCGCCGGTTTCGCGGAGACTGCGCATCTGGAAGAAGCGCTAGCCGGCGAAGCGCTGGGGCCGCTGCCGAAAGCCGCGCTGGATGCGCTGGAACAGTTATATGAGACCAACTTCGGTGCGTGATCGGTGTGATGGCGCTGACGTTTAGCAAGCTGCATCCACATCTGGGCGCAGAGGTCGCCGGCATCGATTTGCGTGAGGCTAACGATCGCGCGACGCTCGATCAGATTCGCGCCGCGATAGACGCGTACGGCGTGCTGGTGTTTCGCGATCAGCGGTTTGCCGATCAGCAACAGATGGCGTTCGCACAGCGATTCGACGGCGCTCTGCATGCGAAAACGGGCGCGGCGGCACTCGGCAAAAATCGATTCGGCGACGAAGCGCTGACGGATATTTCCAACGTCGATGAGAACGGCGAGCTGTTCCGATCCGAGGATCGCCGCCGGATGTATGCGCTGGGCAATCGTCTCTGGCATACCGATGCGTCATTTCAGGACCCGGCGGGACGCTACTCGATGCTGTCAGCGCGCGTGATCCCGACGGTGAGCGCGGATACCGAGTTCGCCGACATGCGTGCGGCGTATGCGGCGCTCGATGATGAGACGAAACGCAGAGTCGAAGGGTTGCATGCGCATCATTCGATCGCGCATTCGCGCCAGCTTCTCGGATTCGATTTCTCGCCGGCCGAGCAATACAAGCTCAAAGGCGCGGTGCACCCCCTGGTGCGCACGAATCCGCGCACGCAACGCCGCGCACTCTATCTTGCCTCGCACGCCTCGCGCATCATCGACTGGCCGGTTCCGGAAGGTCGACTTTTCTTACGCGATCTTATCGAGCATGCGACGCAGCCGCTGTTCGTCTACCGGCACGCGTGGCGGGTCGACGATCTGGTGATCTGGGACAACCTGGCAACGATGCATCGAGGACGCGAAGTCGACGATACGAAGCATCGGCGCGAGCTGCGGCGCGTCACGACCTTGGACGTCGCGCCTGCAACCCCTGCGGCTACCGAGGCCGCGCGCTAGCGACCGTCGGCAGGGCGCTTCAGGTCAGCCCTTCTGCAGCCGGCGAATCGCTTGCCGCACCAGATCGACCGCGGCGCTGCTCGAGGCCTTCGCGCCGCCGAGCTGCCTCAATGCGGCTTCGTAATTCGTCAGAGCCGCGCCGCGATCGCCGGCATGCTCTTGCAACTGTGCCAGCATGAGTAGGTAAGCGTAGCGGTTGCTGGAATTGTCGTATGCGGCGAACCATGCTCGAAACGTTGCCAGATGGTCGTTCGGTGGCAGCATTGCCAGGAATGTTTCCCGACCGGCGCCGCGTACCAACCGATCGTAGTAGACATTCCAGATCGGCGATGCAAGCGCATCCTTGCCGGTCGTCGGCAGGCTCTCCCCCTTTGCTCGCATGTCGTTAGCGACGCGTACGACCTCGTCTTCCAGCGCCGGCGTGTGTGTCCAGGTCAGGCCCCCGATCTCGAGTCTGCGCACGAACGGCCGCGGCTTATCCGCGACCACTGCCTCGGCGAAATCCGCCTTCGCCGTTTGCAGGCTGCCGTTGGTCACGAGAATGTAGTGTCCTGAGAATGCATTTGCGTATGCGTTGGCCGGGTCGCGCTGCAACGCCTGCTGGTAATAGCGCATCGGGTCTAGACCGGGCTGACCTTCGCGCGCGCGGAGAAAATCCGCCCATCCCAGATGCGCGAGCGCGTCTGCGGCGCGAGAGTTATCTTTGGCTAGCGCGGCCTTGGCTAGCGTCGGTTGCAATTTATTGGCGATGTCGGTGAATGTCGTCTTGCCTTCGGTGGCGTGAATGTTCTCGAGCCAGTCCATCGCGAGTTGCTGCTGCGCGCTCTCGACTTGGCGATTGCTCGGACACAACGGAGCCGCTTTTTCGTAGCGATCCCATGCCGCGGCGTAGTCGCCGGCGTTGTGCAGCAGTTTGGCCTCATCGCTCAAGCGCCCAGCTTCACCGCAGGTTCGCTGGCCATCGACCATCTGCCAGATTCCCAGACCGAGCGCAGCCAGCACCAGCACGCCGAGCGCAACTACATGCCGGCGGAGGAAAGCAAACAGGCGCGGTTTGGCTAGACGATCGACCGCCGCCAACACCTCGGCCGCGACGTTGCCTGCTGGCCGCAGGATCACGACGGCGCGCAGATATGCAGGCATTGCGGTGCCTTCCGTCGGTCTCACCATGACCGGCAACACGTGCCCGGCGGGTGATTGCCACTTTTCCTCGGCGAAACGGAGCTCGGTGAGCGTATAGCGTCCGCTCGATACGGCTTCGGGGCTGACCAGAAAGATCAGCAGCTCACTGCCGTAGATAGCCTCGCGGATGCGCTGGTTGTAGGCGTCGCCCTCGGGCAGGTCCGAGCGGTCGAAGAAAACCTGGTGGCCTTCCTCGCGCAGCGCAAGTGCGATTTCCTCCGCGACGCTGCGTTGCTCGGAGGCGTACGAGATAAACAGGTCCATTGGGATCGCGGTGAACTGATCGAAGTTGCGTGGTGTCGGATAGCCTCGACGCGGCGAGAGGTCGCGCGCATTTTAGACTGTGTCTTCGGCGAGCGCGGCGGTCACACCCGTCGGCGCCGGGACCGTCAGGCTCCGGGCGGCGAGGGCGGCACGAGATCGCGCGCGAAACGTGTCTGCGCCAGGCGGTCAGCTCACTTCTTTCTCTGCAAGCAGACGCGCAGCTCGTCCAGCACGGTGCCAAGTTTGAATGGCTTTACGATGAATCCCGCCGCACCTTTCTTGATGGCTGTTTGCACTCGGTCCAACGTCGCTTCCGAGCTGATCAGTACAACTACGCCCGTGTATTTGCTGGCGTTCAGCTCGTCCAGTACGGTCAGGCCGTCTTTGAGGGGCATATTGATGTCTACCAGCATGACGTCCGGCTTCAGCTTTTGGCAGGCTTCCAGCGCGGCCACGCCGTTCGCTGCGTCGCCAACCACGTCGTACTCGTCATGGCGCAGCAAGACGCGCAGTGCCTCGCGCAGGTGGCTATCGTCATCGGCGATCACTATGGTCAGTTGTTTGGCAGGCAAGAGGTTCTCACCATTTGCGCGGATGGAGGACGGATCGCGCTCGGTCGGCGGCAATATAAGCCATTGCAATCCGTAAGGATATGCCGCAAACGATAACACGTTAGGCGGCGCTAAGTCGGCTGCGCCCGAGATGAAAATGCCAGCGTGCCTGGTGTGATCTTGCAGTCTATATATTTTGGTATATACGCCGTTGCCGCCCATTGGTGTTTCATTGCGCCTCGCCGGGCCGTGCATGCGGACGCGTAATGTTGGTGCAAGCGAGCGCGGGTCATTTATAAAAACACGGAATTGCTGGGCCGGCCCTCCGGAACGTGTGGAGGTGCTGCACCGACCTGCGCAAGTGTCAAAACACTGTTATTGGCGGGCAGGAAATCGCACGATCCTGCTGAAGCAATAGATTTCACCGCTGGAATCGCGCTAGATGCGTCCGTAAACTGCTTCGACATAAAACCAATAAGAAAGTCGCCATGAACCAATTACTCAGTGGGATAAAATCTTGTATACAACTCGCGTCACAGCAACATTTTTGGCAGCAGCATTTTCGATCGTATCCGCATCGGCGAATGCC
>JBDTMS010000329.1:0-5293 GCA_039934195.1 Betaproteobacteria bacterium | reverse complement strand
AATTATTCCACTGTGGTTTCGTCCGCACGCTCAAGTCGTGCAAATGGTTAAGAGCTGCCGCGGCGAAGACGAAGTTCTCGAAGCGTATCGCGCCGGCCGCGGTGTAATTCTGCTGACGCCCCATCTGGGCTGTTTCGAGATTTCGGCCATCTATGCGGCCGCACGTTTTCCGATAACCGTGCTCTATCGTCCACCGCATATGGCGTGGGTCAATCACATTATCGTGGCAGGACGTGGACGCGGGCGCGAAAAGCTTGCACCCGCCAGCACGAAGGGCGTGCGCTTGTTGTACAAAGCGCTCAAGCACGGCGAGGCGATCGGCGTGCTGCCTGATCAGGTACCCGGTGCAGGCGATGGCGTCTGGGTCGACTTTTTCGGACGTCCGGCCTACACGATGACGCTCATCGGACGCTTGTGCGAAGCCTTGCAACCGGCGGTGTTCGTCGCGTCTGCGCGGCGGCTGCCGCATGGCAGCGGTTATGAGATCGAAGTAGACCGCGTGAGCGGCGACGTGAGTGGCGAAGCGGGCGCCCGGCGCATCAATGCTGCGATCGAGACGGCCGTGCGCAAATGCCCCGAACAATATTTGTGGAGCTACAACCGGTATAAACATCCGGCTGGTGCGCCGCTGCCGCCCGGCGGACTTGCGGCCGCGCGCTAGCCGCCGCGCCATCTGAATCCCGCGCCTCACACCGATAACAACGACCGAGGCCATGGCTTCTCGACTGCTCATCTTGTTTCTCTGGCTGCTGCATTTTCTGCCGCTGCGTCTGCTGGCGCCGATCGGCCAGGCGATCGGCATGATCGGATATGCTTTGATCAAATCGCGGCGGCAAGTCGCCCGCGTCAATCTCGCATTGTGTTTTCCCGAGCTCGATGCGCGCCAGCGCGAGCGCTTGCTGCGGCGGCATTTCCGCTGCTTCGGCCGCGCCATCGTGGAATCCGGTATCGGATGGTGGAGCCGTGTCGAGCGTCTGCGGCGCGTGGTGCGCGTCGAAGGCCAGGAGCATCTCGATGCGTTGCATGGCGGGCGTTTTATCTCACTGGTCCCGCATTTCGTCGGCCTCGAGCTGGAAGGGTTGCGTGTGACGTTGGACACGCGAGGAGCGGCGGTGTTCGTGCACCAGAAAGATCCATACATCGACGCCTTCCTCAAGCGTCGTCGCGAGCGCTTCGCAGGCACGCGGATGATCGCGCGGCAGGAAGGCGTGAAAGCGATTTTGCGCGCATTTAGAAGCGGCCAGTTCGTTCAGCTCTCTCCGGATATGGATCTCGGCTCGCGCGAGTCGGTGTTCGTACCGTTCTTCAACGTGCAGCAAACAGCAACCGTTACCGCGCTGTCACGTCTGGCCAGAGTGACCGGCGCACATATCGTACCGATCGTGGTGCGCCAGTTGCCGGGCGCGGGCGGCTACGTGATGAAGTTCTACCCCGCGTGGATCGACTATCCCGGCGACAACCCGGAAGACGACGCGCGCCGCATGAACGCGTTCATCGAAGCGCGTATCCGCGAGATGCCGGAGCAATACCTGTGGACGCATCGGCGTTTCAAGACGCGGCCGCCAGGCCAGCCGAGTTATTATTGAGCTCATGTTTGCCAACCCGCCGCTCGATGAGATCTGCGCTGTGCTCGCCGGCGTGCGCACAATCGCCGTCGTCGGTCTTTCGCCGAATGCAAATCGGCCGAGCTTTCGCGTTGCACGCGCGATGCAAAGCGCGGGTTTCGGCATCGTCCCGGTGCGCCCGCTAGTGCGCGAGGTGCTCGGCGAAAAAGCCTACGCGTCGCTGGCCGAGGTCCCGGTGCCGATCGACCTGGTGAATGTGTTCCGCGCGAGCCGGTACATTGCGGCTCTGGTGGATGAGTGCGTCGGCCTCGGATTGCCGCGGCTGTGGATTCAGGAAGGGATCGTCGACAACGACGCCGCGCAGCGCGCACGCGATGCCGGAATCTGGACCGTGATGAATCGCTGCCTCGGCCGCGACTACAACGGCAACTGCGCACGCAGAGGCGGTGCCTGAAATGGCGGCCGAACCGCTCGCTGCGCGCGTCGCGCCGCTAAAATCGCAAGACATCGACGCCGTCATACAGCTCGCGCGCAGCATCTGGTATGCGCACTACCCGACAATCATCAGCATCGAGCAGATAGAATACATGCTGGGTCAACGCTACAACGCAGAGGTCATCAACGCGCAGATCGCGAGCGGACGCTCGTGGTGGGACACGCTGATCTTCGCTGACGAGATTGTCGGTTTCGCCGCTTATGAGCTGACCGACGATCCCGGCGAGCTCAAAGACGATCCCGGTGACTTGACCGACGACCCCGGCGCGCTCAAAGACGATCCTGGCGAGCTGAAATTGGACAAGCTGTACGTCCGCTACGATCTGCGTGGGCGAGGATTCGGTAGCCTGCTCATGCGCCACGTCGAACAGCGCGCACTCCAGCTCGGCTGTCTGAGCGTGTATCTGCAGGTGAACAAGCACAACAGCAGCGCGATCGAGATGTACAAGCGCAACGGCTTCGTCGTGAGGGAAGCGGCCCAATTCGACATCGGCAATGGATTTGTAATGGACGACTACTTGATGGCGAAGCCCGTGACGAACGATTTAGGAGCAGGCGCTTGAGCAGAGCGCACAACAGCTGAATACATGCGCCTGCAATTCACCAAGATGCAAGGCGTCGGCAACGACTTCGTCGTGCTCGATGCAATCAACCAGCCGATCGCGCTCAATAGCGAGAGTGCGCGCCGGCTCGCCGATCGTCACTTCGGCGTCGGCTGCGATCAGATTCTGCTGATCGAGCGCCCCCGTAGCGCGGGCACCGATTTCTACTATCGCATCTTCAACGCCGACGGCGAAGAAGTGCAGCATTGCGGCAACGGCGCGCGCTGTTTTTTGCGCTATGTGCGCGACAAGGGCCTCACCGACAAAAGCGAGATTCGCGTCGAGACGATGGCCGGCATCATCGTGCCGCGACTCGAAGCCGACGGACAGGTCACGGTCGACATGGGGCCGCCGGATTTTGCACCCGCCAAGATTCCGTTCGATGTACCTGTACAGGCGCCGACTTATCGTCTCGAAGTAGCAGGCGACTCGGTCGAAATCAGCGCGCTGTCGATGGGCAATCCGCACGCGGTGCAGATCGTCGGCGACGTCGATCGCGCGCCGGTACTGACGCAAGGGCCGTTGATCGAACACCATGTGCGCTTTCCGCAACGGGTCAATGCCGGCTACATGCAAGTCGTCGATCGGCACGAGATTAAGCTGCGCGTGTATGAGCGCGGCGCTGGCGAAACGCTCGCATGCGGCACCGGCGCGTGCGCAGCGGTCGTCTCCGGCATTGCGTTGAACCGGCTGGTGACTCCGGTCAAAGTCAACACGCGCGGCGGCGCTCTTGCGATCGCGTGGGCCGGCCCTGGCAAATCGGTATTGATGACCGGCCCGGCGCACACCGTATTCGAAGGCGAGATCGACCTATAAGGACCATGCTCGATGACATCCGAAGACGTTGCCCGCTATCTGCGCGAGCATGCGGAATTTTTCGAACAGCACGCCGATCTCCTGGCGTCGATTTACCTTCCGCATCCGCACGGCGGCCGCGCCATCCCGCTGGCCGAGCGGCAGATCCTCGCGCTACGCGACAAGAGCAAGCTGCTCGAAGTCAAGCTGCGCGAGCTGATCGAGTTCGGCGAAGAGAACGATACGATCAGCGAGCGGGTTCATCGCATCAATTTGGAGTTGCTCGCCGCGCGCGGACTACCGGCTGTGCTCGATGCCCTGTACGCCGCTCTGAGCAAGGAGTTCGGAGTAACCGGCGTTGCCGTGCGGATGTGGAGTGGCGACACCGACCAGACACGTGCGGAATTCTCGCCGATCAGCCAAGAGGCGCGTGTGTTCGCCGAGAGTCTGGTCGATCCGTACTTCAGCGAACAGCCGATGTTCGACAGTCTTGCCTGGTTCGAACCCCCGGTGGAAGGTCTCGCATCGTTCGCCTATTTACCATTGCGATCCGATTCTGTATTCGGACTTCTCGCGCTCGGCAGCACCGATGCCCAACGCTTCACCGCCGACAAAGGCACGCTGTATTTGGCGCGGCTGGCCGAGGCGATCGGCGTCGCGATCAAACGTAATGCCGAAAGCTGAAGACGACGAGCGCAAGCCCAGCGCACATGAGCCGCTGCTGGCGCCCTACCTCTCGCATCTCCGGCACGAGCGGCGCCTGAGCGCCCACACCGTCGACAGCTACGCGCTCGACGTTCGCCAGCTGCTCGATCTTGTCGGCGAAGCGGCGCTTGATTCGATCGACGTTCATCAAGCCCGCCGTTTCGTTGCCGTGCTGCATGGACGCGGGCTCGGCGGGCGCACGCTTGCACGTATGCTGTCGGCGTGGCGCAGCTTCTATCGTTATCTCGCCCGCGACCACAACTTCACCAGTAACCCGTTTCAAGGCATGCGTGCGCCGAAGACCGCGAAGATGCTGCCGAAAGCACTATCACCCGACGAAGCGTCGCAGCTGGTCGACCTGCCCGGCGATGACGATATGACTGTCCGCGATCGGGCGATGTTCGAGCTGTTTTATTCTTCCGGATTGCGTCTCGCCGAATTGACCGGGTTAGAACTCACCGACATCGACTTCACCGACAGCGCGTTGCGCGTCACCGGTAAGGGCAACAAAACGCGCATCGTCCCGGTCGGCAGCTTCGCGTGCAAAGCCATACAAGAGTGGCTGCCGGTGCGCAGCACGCTGGCGCCGCCGCACGAAGCTGCATTGTTCGTTAGCGCGAAAGGGGCGCCGGTGGCGCCGCGCGCGGTACAGCGCCGGCTTGAAATGTGGGCGGTACGGCAAGGGATCACGCAGCACGTACATCCGCATATGCTGCGGCATTCGTTCGCCTCGCACGTGCTGCAATCGAGCGGCGACTTGCGCGCGGTGCAGGAAATGCTGGGCCACGCGAGCATCTCGACCACGCAGATCTACACGCATCTGGATTTTCAGTACCTCGCGAAGATCTACGACGCGGCGCATCCGCGCGCCAAAAAGAAGTCGTGAGCCGCGCGCGTTTCAGCGGGGCGCGAACGCGACTGGCGCGTTTTGCCGCCGCATCGTGCGCCATCGTCGCACTAAACGCCGATGGCTAAACTGATCCTCAAAGCCGGCCGCGAGAAATCGCTGCTGCGCCGGCATCCGTGGATTTTCTCCGGCGCGGTCGAGCGCCTGGACGGCAGCGTGGAGAGCGGGTCGACGATCGCCGTCCACACCAGCCAGGGACAGTTTCTCGCCTGGGCGGCGTACAG
>JBDTMS010000328.1:0-5297 GCA_039934195.1 Betaproteobacteria bacterium | reverse complement strand
GCCGGCGTCATCGCAAGCATCCTCCCGGACCTCGACGTCGCTGGTCTTCACCTTGGGGTCGACTACGCTAGCGCTCTCGGGCATCGCGGATTCAGTCACTCGTTGTTGTTCGCTGCGTCCATCGCATTGGCTGCGAGCGCTTTCGCGTCGGAACTGCACATTACACGCTGCGTTGCATTTGTCTTTATCTTTGCAAGCGCTGCCTCACACGGGCTGCTGGACATGTTGACCAACGGAGGTCTTGGGGTCGCACTGTGGTGGCCCTTTTCAAATGAACGACTGTTCTTTCCCTGGCAGCCGGTCGAAGTATCGCCACTCAGCCTGCAACGCTTTTTGAGTTCTGCGGGCCTCGCTGTTCTAAAATCGGAGCTGGTTTGGGTCTGGCTGCCGGCGGCGGCTTTCTGTGCCGCGCTTGCTCTGTTGAAGCGCAGACATAAACCGTAGGTGAACCTAGGGCGGCAAGCGAACGGTACTACGCCCGTATCGGCATCGCGTATTTATTTTCAGCTCATCAGTCCATCACTGATCCGGCAACTTGAGGAGAGACGCTATGGAATCAACCGACCGATACGTGCGCGTTGCACCGGACGCATGTCCCCTGTGCGATGGCGTAATGGAGCGCGGCAAGGTCGCGGTCAGAACGACGCTTGGGGGAAAATCCGACGGCTTCTTTCAGCAAGCGCTGTTCTTTATTCATGCAGATACCGATCGGATTTTGCTGATTACCACGTGGCAAAACACCAATGCCTACTGGTGTGCAACCGCAAAACCGTGGTCGCGCGATGTCTACGGGCGAAGCACAAACAAGATGGTATGAGCGCTTCTATGATTAGACCAACCTCGGATTGCCCGCCATGTCCTGCCAACTCCGCACGGCCACTCTCGACGATCAACCGGAGCTGAGAAGTCTCATCGAGCGTTCCGCGCGCCAACTTTGTTCTAGCGCTTACACGTCGCAGCAAATCGAGGGCGCGCTTCGCGGAGCGTTTGGTGTGGACTCGCAACTTATCAAGGATGGGACGTACTTCGTTGCCGAGATCGAAGGCCTGGTAGTCGGCTGCGGCGGCTGGAGCCGGCGTCGCACGCTGTTCGGCGGAGACACGCACACCCAGCGTGATGCAGCGGAGCTCGATCCAGTCGAGGACGCAGCAAAGATTCGCGCATTCTTTATCGATCCGCTACATGCTCGACACGGGATTGCCAGTGCGATTCTTCAACGCTGCGAGCGGGACGCGATGGTGCGCGGATTCTCTCGATTCGAGCTGATGGCAACCCTGCCCGGCGTCAGCCTGTATCGCTGTCACGGATACGAGCCGGGCACGCCGATCCATCATGAGTTGGACGCCGGCCTCACGATCGACTTTGTCCCGATGAGCAAGACCGTTGCAGCTGGACCGCGACACTAGCCACCGCGGCTATCCGATGCTGGATTAAAAAGCGTCGGTCGCACATATTCATTTGCATTGGCGCCGTTCCGTCAGGGCGGCTACCTCGTACGCCGAGTATGCGCCCCAGGTCGAACAGCCAGGCACCCGAAGGAGACTGCATGTCCGAAGCGGTTCTGGCCTATCGTGGCACCGTGTACCCTGGCACTGCGGTCACATCGGGCACATGACCGTGATGTGGTATGTCGGCAAGTTCGACGAAGGGACCGGGCAGTTCTTCAATTCGATTGGACTCACGCCGAGCTTCTTGCGTACGGCGAATCGTCGGCATGGCAGCCGTCGATCGACAAATCTCTTATCCGCAGGAGTTGCATGCCGTGACGTCGTCACTGTCTGCACAACGTTGCTCGAGGTCAAGGAGAAGAGCATGCGGTTCGTACATGAAATGATCGACGACGAAACCAACCAACCGGCGGCGCGACCAACGCTCAAAGTCGTTTTTATGGACACGCAAGCTCGCAAGTCTTGCGTGTTGCCGGAGTCGGTCAACCGAGGCCCTCGCAATGCTCAATGGCGCCGCGCACGAGTGAGGACAGAAACAGTGGCGAATAACGCTTTAATCGACAGTACGAGCGACATAGAGCAGCGTCGTTCCTTTCCCGAGAGACTTAACGCGACTTGCGAGCAAGTAATTGCGCTCCCTGCGAGACAACGAGAGTCATGATGCGGATAGAGCTCGATCACTTCATCGTGCCGTCCCACAACAAGGTTGCTTCGGCAAAAATGCTGGCGGAGCTGCTCGGCGTTGCCTGGGCGGAGCACGGGCTCGGACCGTTTTCTCCTGTGTTTATCAACGACGGCTTGACGCTAGACTTCATCGATACCGATGAGGACTTTCCGATCTATCACTTCTGCTTTCGCGTCGACCAACAGGCGTTCGATGCGATCCTCGGACGAATGCAAGCGGCTGGAATCCAATATCGAAGCGAAGTGCGCGGCCCAATCGATATGCAGATCGGCGCGCCATACGGAAACGTCTACTGGAACGAGCCAGACGGTCATCAATGGGAAATGCTGACGGTCAGCTATGCGCGACCGGCAAAGTGATTTTTCTTGCGCGACATTATCCGCAGTTCTTTTCGTACAACTGCCGGCACATTGCGCAAAGATCAGTTCGATGACGCCCGGCTCGATCTTATCCGTCGTCTGGTCGACCAGATCGGCAGGTCGCTCGCGACGTTGCGATTCCAACAACAACTGCGAGATCAGTCATTTCGCGATCCGCCGACCGGCCTTTTCAATCGACGGTATCTTGAAACGACCATCGAGAAGGATGTGAGCAGGGCAGACTGTCAGCACCAAACGATCGGCTTGGTGATGATCGACATTGACCATTTCAAGATGACCAACGATCGCTATGGGCATGACGCCGGCGATATCATCTTGAGGAGTGTCAGCGACACGTTGCACGGCCACTCTCGTACAGAAGACATTACTTGCCGGTATGGTGGTGAAGAATTTTTGCTGGTGTTTCCCGGTGCTTCGCTGATTGTCGCGTGCGAGCGCACTGAAACGCTGCGCCAAGCAGTCGAAAAAATCGCCACGGTCTTGAAGGATGGGACAACGATAACAGGCACCACGATATCCCTCGGCGTTGCGGCGTATCCAATGCATGGCGGCAATTGGCGAGCTGCGGTTGGACTTGCCGACCAAGCGCTGTACCGCGCGAAGGATCAAGGACGAAATCGTGTCTTGGTGGCAGACGCCGTACCAGTTGGGGAAACGCAGTTGCCTGAAATCGAAGCAACCGGTTCGTAGCTTTGCGAAAACGGCACGCGCAATCGCATACCGCTAAGCTCGATCGCCGGCGCGCGATCGGCCGTCCTTTCTCCGGCGCAGCCCACCGGCCGCAATCGCCAGCGCAGCCAACATCATCGCCATGCTGCTCGGTTCGGGTATTGCGACGACCTTGAGGTCAAGACCGTAATTCGCCGTGCCGACGTCGAACTCTTGAACCCAGAATGCATAGCTACCTGCGCCGAGTGGCACCTGAAACCCATCGGAACGACTTCTCGGAATGCTCATCGCCGGCAGCAGATCCGTGGCAATGTCCGCGCTGCTGTAATGCGTCCAGCCCAGCAGCCCTGCCGCCGAAAACGCGTTTGCATCAAGCGTTACCTGGTTGCCTGACTCCAGACCGAGAAACGACACGGCACCGACAATCGTAGTGCCGGGCAACAGCACGAGTTGCGCGAGCGCAAATCCAGTCGGGATCGTGACGGTGAAGTAGTCACGGTCTACTCCCGTGCCGGGGTCGCCGCTCGTGCCTAAAATTTGGTTGGAACCTGCCGCGATGGAGACCGATGTAGGCGCCAGGCCGTCGTTCGAGAGGTCGGAAGAAACGGATTCATCGTAGACGACCGCCGCGTGACTCAACGACGCGCCGCTGAGGACAAAAGCAATTCCAGCGATGCGATAGAGACTCCGTAGAAGCATGGTCTTCTCCTGTTTAACTACTCCGATTATTACGGTGACTGGACATCGGTTTCCAACCCGCGCCTCGGGCCTGTCCAGGTTATAGACGTCGAACCGGAAGTACGCTACGAACGATTTTTGCTGCGATCCTAGCAATTGAGCTGCGGATCGCTTCGCACAATCGTCCGTCTCACTTAGTCCCTTTCATGAAGATTTCGTGAGTGCGCGTGTGACCCAGCGTTGCTTCGACCATTGCCTCCGTTAGAGACAGGCTTCGTTGAACGCGGTTCAATGTATTCATTTCGTCGTCGCAGTGGCATGAGCGCCGGGCGGCCATCGCCGGGATCGTTGCGGACGTATTACGATTCGTGTTGGCGAGTCGACGTCGCCGAGCGACGCATAGTTTTGGGCACCAAGCTCGGTATTGGTGCAACAAGAACGACACGCGTTTTCCCGATACGAACCGCAGCACTGATGCATCATCCGTGAACGCATGACACCTCATCAGGAGGTGCGCCTTGGAAAAAGCATCTGGCGTGGAGATCCGCAAATCCTGCGGAGCACGCGAGCCAGTAGGCATCGCGGTGATCGTCTAACGAGACGCAGGCTGGCTTTATCAACAGTTCAAGAGCGGCGGCGGCGTCCTGGCTCGAACCGGCCTCGTCGCACGTCAACGATCGTTGCGGACGACTTCGACGAATCTCTCTTCCGCCATTCACGATCATCGAGGTAGTATTGCCGAACTGACTGCTGCAGCGCTTCAATAAAAGCAAGGCGTGCGAGAAAACCGGCGCCTGTTCCGTTTAGGTGCGCGCGCTCCGACTAAGAGCAATGTGTGCGTTTGGTCGTTGTGGCAAATCAGTGTCTGCGGTGGAGGGGGCGCCGCACTTCTGCAATGCGCAGCGCGTCGTCGATTGTGCGATCGCGCAAGACCAATCAAGGAGACCCGAATGAGACTGCCGGCACCGGTAACGAACGTTTTTGCATACAGAAATCTGGTGGCGATCCTTGCCATTCCAGTGCTATTGCTCGCAATCGCCGTGGATACGTTTGCAGCGGACGAGCATAAGATCCTGAACCTCGGTAACTTCGTACTGGAAGGCGGCATGACGCTGCCGAACGCGAAGCTCTCGTACGTGACGCACGGCACGTTGAATGCGGACAAAAGCAATGCGATTCTTGTCCCCTCGTTCTACGCCGGCGACCATCACGGATATGACTTCCTTATCGGGCCGGGCAAAGCGCTCGATCCCGCGAAATACTTCGTCATCGCCACCGATATGTTCGGCGACGGCTTCTCGTCCTCGCCGAGCAACACGCCGGTGCCGTTCGAAGGCCCGAACTTTCCCGTGATCAACACGCGCGATAACGTCAAAGCGGGGTACCGATTGGCGACCGAGCAGTTCGGCATCAAGCACCTGAAGGCGGTGATTGGAT